>JAHIKV010000114.1 GCA_018897395.1 Planctomycetota bacterium
GAACCTTGTCTCCCTCTCGGTCTCGGTTCATCAATCCTCTTGGAGGTAATACCACTAACCGGAGAGCCGGATGCGGGAAATCCGCACGTCCGGTTCGGAGGGAGGGGAGGCCGAACTCAATCGGCCTTCCCTACCCCTATCGCCTCTACCTCCGGATTGAACAGTTCGGCCAGCAGATCGTCGCGGGGATATGCGTGGCCGCGGTGCTGAACGAAGGCTTCGGCCGCTTCCACGCCGGCCTGGCGGCCGCGCATCCGGGCGTGCCGCCGCATGGCGTCGAGATACTCGTCCGTGCCGTGGTGTGCCCGCAGCCACTCCCGCTGGCTGGCGTGGCAGGCCAGCATCCCGGCCTTTTCCTCCAACACCGCCGAGACGTCCACGTAGGTCGTCGGTTCGACCGGCCTGCCAAGCGAATCGACTCCTTCCATCGGGTCGCAATAGTACAGGTGCGGCACCCGCGAGCCGGGGACCAACGGCAACGCCGAAACATTCGGGGCGGAGTAAAGGAAACTGGCCGCCCGAGAAAGCAGCGAAGTCATCACGTGGTCCATCATGTAGTCGTCGACCGAGTGGGTGAAAACCACCCGAGGCGCTACTCGACGGAACAGGTCCATGCACTTCCGCAACGTCGGCTTGTCGTAGACCACGAAACCGTCCCGTTCGTCGAGGCAGTGATACGTCGCCCGGATCATGGCGGCGGATTGCCGGGCCTCTTCGGCGCGCCGCGCGGCGATCGCCTGGGGAGAGTCGGTCGTGGAGCCGCAGTCTCCGACGGCGAACGTGGCGATATGCACCTCCCAGCCGGCCCGCGCCAGCCGCACCAGCGTTCCGGCACAAGCGAATTCGGCGTCGTCGGGATGGGCCATCATGGCCAGAACGCGACCGGTGGTTGTTGGTCGATGGTAGTCGTTCATTGCATATTTGAATTACAAGGGGAGTATGCACCGGCATCTTCCGGGGGCAGTTTGCCCCCGGCTATTTTCTAATCCCTAATCCCTAATCCCCAATCCCTAATCCCTTCATTTTCCCCTCAATATCGCGTTCATGTGCTTTTTGTACGCCTCGACGCCGGGCTGGCCGTAGGGGTTTATGCCCACCAAACGGCCCTCGACGACCGTGGCCAGCATGAGCATCTGAAACAGTTGGCCGAGCGAGCCTTCGTCGAGCCGGGGCAGAGTGATCGTGGCCGTCCGCCGATAGTCCTCGGCGTATGCCCGGTTCACTCCGGCGTAGGCCGCGCGGAGGATGTCCGGCAACGTTTTTCCAGACAACGCGTTGAGATTGTCCTGATCGAAATCCGACGGCTCGATGGCCAACCATTCGCGGTGGGTCCGCTCGACCACGAGGTTGGTTATCAGCTTGTCGCGGCGGCCTTCCTGGTGTTGCTGGCCGCGGGAATGGAGGTCGCGGGTGTTAAGGACCGTCAGCGGCGTCGGCCCCCAACCGTTCTTGCCCAGGCTTTCGGCCAGCAACTGATCGTACCACAACCCGACCGCCTCCAGGCCGTCCGCCCAGACGGAAAGGACGCGGATCGACTCGCCGCGACGGGTCTCCATCAGCCGCGACAGCCCGGCGTAATCCAGCGCGGGGTTCTCCAGCGGCGGCGCGGTGCGGAACCGCCCGTTGATCGCGGCCGCTCCTTCGAGCAGGTGGCTTACGTCGAGTCCCATCACGGCCGCCGGCAGCAGCCCCACGGCGCTGAGGACGGAATAGCGTCCGCCCACGCCGTCGGGGATGGGGAAGATGTCCCGGCAGCCGATCGACTCGGCCAGCTCGTGCAGTCCGCCCGTTTCGCCGGTGATGGCGATGACCCTGCTGCGAAGTTTTTCGTCGTCGCCCCCGCAGGCCTTCCGCAGCGAGTCGAGAAACAGCCGGAAGGCGACGGCCGTTTCCAGCGTCGTGCCGCTCTTGCTGATGACGACGATGCCCCAGTCGTCGGTCCCCTCGACCAGATCGAGCAGCCCCTGGATGGAGTCGTTATCGACGTTGTTTCCCGCGAAGTAGATTCTCGGCCGGCCGCCTCGCCGCTGGCGCGAGAATTCGTTGTGATACGGGTGGCAGCAGGACTCGAACAGCGCCCGGGCGCCCATGTAGGAGCCGCCGATGCCCAGTATCACCACCCGGTCCACTTCTTTCGCCATCCGGTCGCCCGCGGCGACGATCCGGTCCAGCAGCGGCCGGTCCTCGTCCAGCAGCCGCTCGGGCAGGTCGAAGAAAGCGGCGTCCAACGGTTGTTTGTCTTCCGGCGGCTGAATGCCCCGTTCGTACATCGCAAGGTTGTCGAGCACTTCCTGACGCGCGCCGGCCAGCCGCGGGGCAAGCCACTTCAGGTCGGCATCGACCAGGCCCGTTTGGCGAACGAACCGCGGGGCGTCCTTCGGAGCGATCAGGCCGGAATAGTCGTAAGCGATCGGGTCGAGCGGTTTCATGCGAGGGATTAGGGGTTCGGGGAATGATGAATTATGAATGATGAATGATGAACAACAACACACATTCATCATTCATCATTCAACATTCATCATTTGCTCCTTCCCCCTTCCGCCTTCCCACTTCTTTTGTTACCGTAAAACATTCTACCGATCCAAGCTGGAAAATAAAGGAGCCTTACCGTGGATATCCAACCCCTGGTCCGCGATCTGAAAATCAAAAACGAATCGAAAATCGTTATGTTGATCGCCGACGGCCTGGGAGGGTTGCCCGTCGCGCCCGGCGGACCGACGGAACTCGAAGCCGCCAAGACCCCAAACTTGGATGCCTTGGCAAAACAGGGAGTTCAGGGAAGCATGTACCCCATCGCGCCGGGCATCACCCCCGGCAGCGGCCCAGGCCATTTGTCCCTCTTCGGCTACGATCCGGTAAAACACCTCATCGGACGCGGGGCCTTGGAGGCGACCGGCGTCGGCTTCAAGCTGGGGCCGAAAGACATGGCCGTCCGCTGCAACTTCTGTACCCTCGACGCGCAAGGCAACATCTCCGACCGCCGCGCCGGACGAATCCCGACCGAGCAGAGCGCTCCGCTGGCAGTTGAGCTACGTCAGGCGAAAGTACACGGCGTCGAGGTCTTCGTCGAGCCGGTCAAGGAGCACCGCTTCGTGGTCATCTTCCGCGGCGAGGGGCTTGGCGGAAACGTGGCCGACACCGATCCTCAGCAGACCGGCGTGCCGCCGTTGGCCCCGGTTGCCCGCGATGACGCGAGCAAGCGAACGGCCGAGGCGGCGGCTCGATTCATCGCCGAGGCCAAAAAACTGCTGGCCGACCAGCCGAAGGCCAACGGGCTGACCATGCGCGGTTTCTCCGCCGCCCCGTCGATCGACGGCTACGAGGAGGTCTACGGCCTCCGGGCCGCCGCGATTGCCGTCTATCCGATGTACAAGGGCTTGGCTCAGCTTGTCGGCATGGAGGTGATCGGCGCGCCCGGCACGTTGGAGGAGGAGATCGACGTGCTCGAAAGGGCCTGGGCGGACCACGATTTCTTCTTCGTCCACTTCAAGTACACCGACAGCCGCGGCGAGGACGGCAATTTTGAGGAAAAGGTCAAGATGATCGAGCAGTTCGACGCGATCGTGCCGCGCGTGATGGCCTTGAAGCCTACGGTGCTGATCGTGACCGGCGACCACAGCACTCCCGCCCGGCTGGCCAGCCACAGTTGGCATCCGGTGCCGGCGTTGTTGGTTGCCGACACCTGCCGTCCCGACGGTCTGACGGCCTTCGGCGAGCATCATGCCCTTCGCGGCGGGCTGGGTCATTTTCCCGGCGTTTATCTAATGCCGCTGGCGCTCGCCCACGCCGAGCGCCTGGCGAAGTTCGGGGCGTGAAGTCCGTTTAGTTCTTCTCCGCCCTCCGCTCTCCGCCTTCCGCCCTCTATTTTACCAACCGCGCGTCGAGCCAATCGGCGTGGTCCAACACATCGGCCCGATCGGCGTAATCGACCACTAGCTCCAGCCGCTTGGCGCCGGCCAGTTCGACCGAGACCGGCACGGGCGGATCGCCGCCGCAAAGAATCGGGCTGACGTATCTTTCCCGGCCATCGACCAGCACGCGGAACCGCACGCTGCCGCGACCGTCGGTCGAATCGTCGATGCCCACCAGGGCCTGGAACCGTTTTGGAGCACCGGTCGCCCTCACCCCCGGCCCCTCTCCCAAAGGGAGAGGGGAGTCAGATTGTTTGGCAGCCCTCACCCCCGGCCCCTCTCCCGGCGAGAGAGGGGAAAATATGAGTCGCGCGGCGCTGTGGACGCCGATCCCCTTCTGGTAAAGCTGACCGCGGCAGCGGAGCCGCCCGCCGGTCGCGTTGCGGTCGGCGCGCCACGGCCACGGGAGATCGAGATACGGCGTTTGATGGTACTCGACCGGTTTCAGGTCGGAGAGATACGTCGCCCGGCCGCCGAGCGGTTGCAGGAAAACGATGTTTTCGGCCGACGTCTTCCACGTCCGGCCGGCGGCGTCGATCGCGGCCGAACCGTCTTCGATCGCCAGCCGCGCGGCCGACAGCCGGCTGCCGTCGCTCAGTCCGACCCAGGCCCGAAGTGGTTCAGATTTTTCGCCGGCCGGCGCGACCGACGGTCGCGGCTTTATGGCGGGATGGAAAATCAACGCCACGATGCGGTCAGTGTGAATCTCGACCACTCCCACGTCGGTCTGAAACTTGACCACTTCGTCGGCGACGCCCAGCAGTTGCCCGGTCAGTTCGTCGCCGTTTTCCAGCAGCGCCCTCACCCCCTGCCCCTCTCCCAAAGGGAGAGGGGAGTTTTTCCTGTCGGCCCCATCTCCCAAAGGGAGAGGGGAGTCAGATGGATGGAAAACCACGCCGGCGAGCGATTCGAGCGGTAGAGAGAATGTTCCGAACAGATCGCTGTCGGCGGTCAGTTTTTTCTGGTCGGCGGTCGCTACATGCGCCGCGATCCATCCGCCGTCCGCCAACAGCAGCCCCCCTGCCCTGCCCTGTTCAGGGCAGCTTCCCCAGCGGACCAGATCGGCCGCCGGCATTGTGCGTCGTTGCCCATCAGTGCGGAAGGTGAATCGCCAATCGGCCTTTGCACCGATCAATTCGGCGCGGAACGGTTCGCCGTCGACCGGCACGGTTAACGGCGGTTCGGCCAGCGCCGCGGCAAGCGGAAGGAATGTAAAAAGCAAAATGCAAATTGCAAATTGGACATTGAACATTGGACATTGAACATTAGCTTGTGGTCGCAACCATATTACCCGGCGTGGACGCCGGGGCTAAACAACAACTACCCTCTCTCCACTATCCACTCACCTCTGAAAAATCGGCAAATAGTTATTCGGAACTTGCAGCACGATGCAGGCCATCGCCGTGGCGTATTGATTGCCGTTGGTCGAGACCCACGCGCCGTCGGCGCGTTGCCGGGCGATCAGTTCGTCGCGGACGGCCCGGTACCAGCGGTTCCAGCAGTCGCCGCCGGCGATCCACATCGCCTGCACGGCGTAATATTGGCCGTAAAAGTAGTAAGTTTCGCGTCGGGCGGCGTCCTTGCCGGGCATGAACCGCATGAGATATTCCACCCCCTTGTCGATTTCCGGCCCCTCGTAAACGCCGGCGCTGAACAGAGCGACCACCGCGGCCGCCGAACGGGGGAACGCGCTTTCCCGGGGGCCTTGAAGCATGTATGCGAACCCGCCGTCGGCGTTCTGGCTCCGTTTGACGAATTCGATCGAGCGGTCGATGGTTTCGTTGGGGACGAACAGGCCGGCATTTCGCGCCGCTCGCAGGGCCATCACTTCGCACGCGGTGACCGAGACGTCGGCCTCTGCGCGGACCGGCTGGTAGCGCCACCCTCCCTGCTCGTTCTGGCTATCGACGATGATTTTCACTGCCTTGGTCAGTTTTTCGCGCAGATCGTCGCGCGGCGACATGCCGTGACATTCGGCCAGAAACATGGTGGCGAAGCCGTGTCCGTACATCGGGCCGCGGGCCGAATCGCCGCCAGAGATAAATCCGCTCGGCTGGACGCAGCCGAGCAGGTAATCGACGCAACGTTGCAGCCGATCGCCGTAAGGGCCTCGGCCGGGCGTGCTACCGCTGGAGATCATCGCCATGCCCGCCAACGCGCAAACCGCCGTGTTGCCCCGATACTGGCCGTCGCCGAAGCTGCCGTCGTCGTGTTGTCCGGCGGCCAGCCATTTCAGACCGCGGTCGATGCTCCGCTGTGCGGCGGGCGTGATCAGCTCGGCCGCCGATGGTTCCACGTTCTTTTCCGCCGCGTGGGCCGTCGCGGCGAGGAAGAGAAGAGAGAGGAGAAGAGCGAAAACCCGTTTAGCCCCGGCGTCCACGCCGGGTGAGCAACGCAGTGGAAAATACGCCATTTTGATCCCGGCGTGGACGCCGGGGCTAAACGAGCGGCATACTCCCAACATTTTGCATGTCCACTTGGGACGCGAAGCGTCCCGGCGGTGCGTTCCCACGCGGAGCGTGGGAACGAGACGTTTGCTTTTAATCACTTTTTTCTCCCCTCTCCCCCTCTCCCCTTCTCCCCTCTCCCCTCTCCCCTTTTCCCCTCCGCCAGCCGTCGGAAATACTCCTCGATCATCAACTCGTACTTCGGCGGGAACTCTTCGACGGGCGATTGCAGCATTTGTTCGCGGGCGTGCGGGGGCAACTCGCCCCAGAGCCGCATCATCCTGGCCCGTGTCAGCTCCATATCGGCCTTGCGACCGGGTGTTTTTCGCTTGCTCGCTTTGCCCGGCTCGGCGCCCGGGCGGTCGTTTTCGGCGTGGGATTCGGTCGGCGTTCCTTGCCGGTCGTCTTTGATTTCTCCGATACTATCGCCGGTGGAGGTTTCAGTCCGGCCACGGTCCGCGGCAAGGCCGAGAATTTCCTGCAAGTCGCTGACGATCCGTTTCTGTCCGGCGGCCGCCTGTCCGACCTGGTTCAGCCCGATCCGGTCGGCGGCGGCGAGCATCGCGGCGGCGACGGCCCGACGACGCGCCTCGTCCAGAACGGCGGCCGCGGAGTCGGCGGCCGGCGCGTCTTGCCGCCGCAGTTGATCGAGGGCCTGGGCAATCTCTTGCAGCAAGCGGTCCGTGCGTTGGGCGAGTTCGAGTTGTGCGGCGGCGGCGCCGCCGAGTTCGGCGGCGTCTTGCGGCCGCAGGTCGCGTAACTGCCGAGCAAGCGTACGGCGGCCGACTTCCGCCGTCCGTTCCGCAACGTCCTGCTGATCCAGCAGCAGCACCCCGAGTTGGAGGTGGAACTTGCCGTAGTCGTCCGATCGGGTAAGCCGGTCGATCCATTGTTCGAGCGCGGCGATAACCGCGTTTTGGTTTTCGACGGCGGCGGCCAGCGAGTCGGCGACACGGCGCCGCCCCCCCTGCCCTTCCAGGTCGATACGGGCGGATTTCACCGCGGCGGCAAGCTCGCGGCCGATCGCCGGCAGGGGTTGTCGCTCGAGCCGGCCGAGTTCATCGAGCAAGGACGCCATCCGCCCGCGAAGAATCGGATTTTCGACGCGGTTGTTATCCAGGTCGGTCAACAGCGCCCGCACGTGCATGGGCAGACCTTCGCCGCCGCCGGACAGCAACAGATCGACCTCCCGTTGGGCATGTTCCGCGGCTTGCAGACGGTCCAAGTCCGTTCGCCGGGGACGTTGCGACTCCGCAAGACTAGAGCGCAGGGCCTCGACCCGCTCGCGGCAGCCTCGCTGCATATCGAGCGCGCGGCCCAACTCGGCTGCGATGAGTTTTACGCGGCCGGAGAGGCGGGCGAGCAACTCATCGGCCGAAACGACGATCAGGCGTCGCGGATCGCTCTTGCCCGACTGGGGCAGATAGTCGTCGGCAGTCGCGAAAAATGTCACTTTCATTCCCGGCCGAAGCGCCAGCGGGGCGAGGTCCCAGCGATAATCCACGGTGCGGC
>JAHIKV010000115.1 GCA_018897395.1 Planctomycetota bacterium
AAAGCACCTTGAGGTGCGTTTTTCAGGTATTTGCAGGGCAAATGAATGGCGTGGAATCCGGTATTCCTATTCTGCGACGAATCGCCGGCGGCTTTCCGGCATTCATTTGCCCTGTTATGCCTCAGAAAACGCACGTCAACCTTGCCAACCAACCCCGTTCCTACCCACGAATTCTGCTGACGATCCATATTCTAATCCCTAATCCCCAATCCCTAATCCCATGAATTGCAGGCTACATATCCTTCATCTTCGGCTCGAGATATTTTACCGTGCTCGCCATGCTGGCCAGTTCGGTGTATTCCTCCTCGGGAATCTGGATGCGATAGCGCTTGCGGAGTTCCATGACGATGTCGAGAAAGTCCATGCTGTCCAGGGGGAGTTGATCGCGGAACGGGACGTCCTCCTTCAAACCGCCGAGGTCTTCGTCGGGTGCGATGTCGTGGAGGATTTCGAGGATGGCTTTTCTTATCTCATCAGCCGTCATGGCGGCGGGCTCCAGGGAGGGGTCAGGGGTCGGGTGCGTCCGCGACGCACCACAAACCGGAATATCGGTGCGTCGCGGACGCACCCTACTATGCTAAACTCGTTTCGCAATCACCACCGAGTTGATGCCCAGCATCCCGAACGAATTGTTCAGGATCGTATTGATTGTTCCCACTTCCCGCGGCCGGTTGGCCACCAGGCCGGGCAACGCGCACAGCTCGTCGAGCCGATCGAGATTGATCGTGGCGTGGCAGACGCCGTCGTCGAAGGCGGGCAGGTTGCCGGCCAACTCCAACGCGCCGGCCGCGCCCATCGCGTGGCCGATGAAACTCTTCGTGTTGTTCATCAGCGTGTGCCGGCCGTTGTCGCCCCACACCTGCCGCAGGGCCTTGCACTCCTGGGCGTCGCCGGAGACGGTGCTCGTGGCGTGCGTGCTGACGATGTCGATCTCCTCGGGGTTCATTCCCGCCCGACGCAACGCCAAACGAATGCACTCGGCCTGCCGGTCGGGGTCCGGCAAGACGAAATCGGTTGCGTCGCTGTTCATCGCGTAGCCGGCAATTTCGCCGTGGATTTTTGCCCCTCGGGCACGGGCCGCGTCGAGCCGTTCGAGGACGAACATGCAACCGCCCTCGGCGACCACGATGCCGTTGCGGTCGGCGTCGAACGGCCGCGAGGCCCTCTCGGGCGATGCGTGCTTGGCCAAGGCGCCTTGGCTGTTGAAGCTGGCGAAGATGCCGAAGGCGTGGATGCTTTCCGACACGCCGCCGCAGAGCGCGACGTCGCACTCCTCGAGCCGAAGCATCTGCACGCCCTGGATAATGCCGGCGTTTCCGGCGGCGCAGGCCGCGCCGAGCGTGTAATGCGGCCCGGTGACGCCGAGGTTCAGCGAGATTTCGCCCGCCGGGTTGTTGGCCACCGTGCGGGGGTTGTGGTGGTGCGACCAGTATTGGGTGTCGTAGTCGAAGCCCTTGATGAGATGGATTTCGTTCTCGGTCTCGACGTTGCCGTGTTCGGTCACGCCGACGTAGATGCCGACGGTCGAGCGGTCGACGTTTTCCCAATCCAGGCCGGAGTCGGCCACGGCCTCGCGGGCGCAGAAGATACCGACGCTTCCGGCGCGGGTTCCGCGTCGGACTTCCTTTCGCTTCTGATAGCGGAGTTCGTCGAAGTCACATGCCCCCGCCACGGTAGGGCCGAAGTAGCGTGTCTCGAAGGCGCTCACGCCGCTCCGGCCTTCCAGCAGCGCGTGGCGGAACTCGGGCAGGGAGTTCCCGTTCGGCGCGGAAAGTCCCACGCCGGTAATGACGATCCGCCAATGATCCGGCCGCTCGGTTGCCATCGAAATCCCTTCTTACGCCAAACTAGTGGTCTGTCCATCTCGACTTTACACGTTGGGTGCCACTGCTGGCTTGTCCAGCAGTGCCGGAAACACGGTTGGACAAGCCAACCGTGGCACCCGTAATTTCAACTTGGACAGACCACTAGATAAGCTACCCGGTCGCCGACCGATTGACAAGCGGACCCGTGGCGGATAGAAGGCGGTTCTCACTGGGGGATGTTTCACCCACCGCCAAGAAAGTTGAGGAAAAACCATTGCCCGGCGACCGATAGCTCCGCAACGTTTGGAGAAAAGGTTGCCGTTTAGTGCCGGTTCAGGTAAGCTGCACCGAGATTGGGGTGAAGAATTATGTCGTCGAAAACCGCTTTTCCAGCCACCCATAAGAACCTCTGGGAGGCATATACCTTGTCGCTCGATGATGTGACCGACCGTCTTCAGCGCATTACCCGCGCGCTGAGGGAGAAATCCGTTCCGTACGCCGTGGTTGGCGGACAAGCGGTGGCGCTCTGGGTTGCCACGAAGGATCCCTCCGCCGTGCGGACGACCAAGGACGTGGACATTTTGATCAATCGGACGGACCTTGCCCGCGCCCGCGCCGCCGCCTTATCGGCGGGGATGGACTACTTCGAGTTGATGGGCGTGGGCATGTTCCTCGATCGCAACGACCCGAATCCGCGTCACGCCGTCCATCTGGTTTGGGCCGCCGAAAAGGTCCGCCCCGGATACGAACACCCTTCGCCTCCGGTTGAACAGCGCCAGACGCTTGCCCCGGCCATTGATGTTGTTTCTCTGGCGGGGCTGGTGTTGATGAAGCTGCAAGCAAACCGCGATCAGGACCGCGTCCATCTGCGCGACATGATCGACGTTGGACTGGTGGACCGAGACTTGACGGGCCGGCTGCCGCCCGACTTGGCGTCGCGGCTAGATACGCTGCTGGCGGAGTCGGGTCGATAACCGAGGCTACGTTGCCACCACCGACGCGGAGCGTCGGAAAACACGGGTTCCCACGCGGAGCGTGGGAACCAGAAAAACCCCGCCTCACTTATCCAACTCGAAGCGGAACTGGCTGCCGGGGTCCGACAGGTAACCGTCGTACAGCGGCGAGTACGACTTGGCCTGGACCGTCTTGCCGTCGGGCAGGAACTCGAGGATGCGGAGAAAGCCCTCGCCGCCAAGTTCCCGCGACTGGTAATCGACCAGCATTTGGTGCGTTTTCTTTTCCTTGTCGTTAAGGCCGGTTAGGAACCCTCGGCCGTCGCCGATGTGGCCGCAGACGACCAGCGCGACGTTGTTCTTGCGGACCAGTTTTTCCCAGAGTTCTTCGCCGTCGTTGGCCGAAGTGTTGCAGGGATAACCGTGTGGAGAAGCCGCCTGCTTTTTTTCCTTCTCGGCGAAGTTGTAACGGGAGCCGTCCTGATACAGATAGGCGTGGGTCACGAGGATCGCCTTCCGGTCGGGATGTTTCGCCAGCACTTCGTTGGCCCAAGCGACGGTTTCGTCGCGTGGCGCCCATTCCAGGGCCAACACGATCCAGTCCGTCCCTCCGGCCGAGAAGAGATGAAATGAGTTGCACATATCGTCGTTCATCGCCCCGCCGAAGGTCGGCCATGCTTTGTATTTCGAGAGCGGGAAGTATTCGTTCAGTCGCGTGCGGCGGTCGGCCAGCGCGTGGTAGTCGTGATTGCCGGGGACCAGCGCGTAGGGCACCCGTCCGTCCAGCTCGCTCATGGCCTCTTGCGAACGTTGCCATTCAAATTTTTTGCCGCCGTTGGTGATGTCGCCCAGGTGCAGCACGTAGCGGATGCTGTACTTGTCCTTGTTTTTGGCGATCCAGTGCGTTTGCATCGTGAACAGCCCCGGATAATCCTCGGCGTACATCTGCGTGTCGGGCAGGAGCACCAAGGTCCACGAACCGGGCACGAAATCGGGCGTCTTCTCCGGCGCCTTCTCCGGCGTTTGCCCGACGGCCGTAGCGACGCCCAGCAACGAAATCGCCACGGTTAATATCACCAGCCCATGCAGAAACTTGCGGTTGCGGAACATAATTTGTTCTCCGTTTCCAATTGTGGTTTGCGCAATTATGGTCAACGCCGCGGTTGTCCCAAGTTTACAGGGTTATAAAGCCGTTTTCAACATGCCATACCGCGAGTGGAATCGCCGTTTAGGTGTTGCAAAACAATACGGGCCTTTGTAGGAGGCGACTCCAGTCGCCGATTGGGGCTTGATTCCAGGGCAATCGGCGACTGGAGTCGCCTCCTAGTGCGCTTGTAAGTGTATCGAATCAGCAGGGTGGAAGTCCCTGTCGAAGTTGGGTCTGAACTTTGTAACCAATAGTAACTGCGTCCTCGTGAGAGGGGGTGGAGAGCAACTGGAGG
>JAHIKV010000357.1 GCA_018897395.1 Planctomycetota bacterium
AAGGAAGAAACTGCCCCACGGGTTCGAGACCCAAGGCGGGTACCTTCTCTTCCGCTATAATGGCTGGTTTTACCGATAAAAGAAAGCTTTTCATTTTCGCATTACTATAAGCTGGCGGAGGACATCCCCGCCCCCGTTTTAATTTTTATTTTTTCTAACTTTGAACATACAAGGCAGGATTAGCGGAATTTAATGGATTTTTGTTCTTTCTGCCTTTCCGTGTAGATTCTGCAAATTTTAAATGCGCTTAAGCCAAAGAAAACACCGAGGAGATCTAACCCCACATCGATACCGGATGCTGAACGACCAGGAGTGAATGATTGATGAATTTCGTCTGAAACAGCAAAAAGCACTAAACCTGTCAGAATCAAGGCATTGAACATAAGAAGCTGATTTCTGTTTCTTGTTCTATCGAAGGTCTTGAGCCATAATAAGGTGAGAATACCATATGCCGGGATGTGAGCAAGATTGGAAATAATCTGCTTAATTAGAGAGCTGCCGCCCCAAAGAGACTTATCCGGTATTGAAGACACGTAGATCATCAGACACATGGTAAGCAAGCTGAGAAATAGATATTTGAAGTTCATAATATTGACAGCTCATAGCTCGTAGCTGAAACGGCAGAGAGCAAGGAGCGTAGAGCAAAGAGCATAGAGGTCAAACTATCGTGCCCTTTGGGCAAAAATAAAGTTTGTCAGGCACCCAGAGAACTGCGGTCAAGCTCTAATTCTGATTCGATCTTCTTCAACGATCCATAAACGACGTTCAAGTGGTTCAGTCGAAAATGTACGTATCAGACGCGAGAAAATCTGCAAAACATAAGGCTTGTCTTGGCGTTTTAGGCGCAAGACTATCAGTCCATAAAATTTCTCGGGAGGATAGGCTCTAATGTCAGCAAAATCCGTGTCTAACGTTACAAAAACACGTCTTTCTTTTTGGCAAAGAGACGCGAGGTCCGTGTCTGCACTACCCCCGAGATCTTGCTCTAATACAGTCGCTGTATCGTAGCCGGTTTGCCTGAGTAACTCCGCCACCTCGATAGGCAAATTTTCATCAATTTTGAATTTCATACAGACAACACCTTACGCTGACATGGCGACTATCCGTTCTCGCGTAAGTTCCGCAGCATAGGCGATAGCGGCCTGTACTGCTTCGCGCCTGAGTGATGGGTAGCTACGCACAATCTCATCTACCGTGAGACCCGCCGCCAAGTTGTCCATCACAACTGAAACCATGACACGAGTGCCCTTGATGCAAGCATTCCCATGACAGACAGTTGGTTCGACTGTGATATAGTCTTGCCAATTCATACTTAACCTCCATAGATTTTATTCGTCACACAGGTAACGTCGTTAATATGCGTAGGACAAATGCCCTTCCTTTTTTAATTAGCCGCGGACACACGCAGACATACGCGGACATATAAAGTATGCCTTGTATTATGTGAAGGAATGTGTCTTTCAGGTTCTGACCACACACGACGCCTCCGCCATCTTGCCAAATCTGTTTCACTATGTTTTTGGCAAAGTCATGTTTTGCGCCTTCAGACGTATCATACGCATACACAAGGATATTTGTATCAATTTTCATTGTGTATGCTCCTGAACATAAATAACCTTATCACAACATTTTGAATTTATCACTTTTGAATTGGATGGGCCCTTTGCAAAACTACCTCATCCCGAAGACCTGGTTCTTCTTCCAGTACATAAAAAACATCATGCCCTTCCCTCTCCCCGGGTGTAATTCACGACCGTTGGTAAAATCTCCATAGATGAGGATGACGCAAATGGTTATTAGTGAGATGTAAAAAAAGATGGTCTCAAGGATGCATGTTGATAAGCTCATAGCATAGAGCATGGCGCATGGAGCATGGCGCATAGCGCAGATCGCATGGCGTAAAGCAAAGATTGAAGCTCAAGGCTGAAATCGGAAAAATTTGAGATGGATGGTTAAATAGTGTCACTTTTATCTCTATGTGGCAATCCCATGTATTCTACTATTCGTATGATGTCGGGCAGTAACCACAAGCTCCAGTCCTTCGTTACACTGAAAGAAACGCAGAATTTCAAAGAAGTTGTTTGTTTTCGGTTTGCCGGAGGGACTTAGCATCCGGTGAAGACTTTTGCTGGGTTTGTCGAGCTGCCGACTAAGCGCTTCAAAGCCAATGGTAGC
>JAHIKV010000116.1 GCA_018897395.1 Planctomycetota bacterium
GTAACCTGTTGCAGGTAAAAGCCCTGCAACACTAATTTCCGTTCGCTAATGGCAAACCGCCGTGCGACGGAAAATTGCACTGACCATTGATTTCTCCAGTGGAAAGATACACAAGCTGGGCATTTTCTCAGAAAGTGCAGGCCGATGAAAAGTGAGAATAATGAGTCCGCCCCTGACCACCACATCGCCGACTTGGGCGACGCACAAATCGACTTGGATCGGTCGCGGCGATGCGGATTCCCCGAGGTGATCTTTGCCGAAGGGAAGACAACCGCCACGATGGTGAAGATTTTCGAGGCGCTGCTGCGCAACGGAGCCGACGTGCTGGCTACCCGGGTGTCGGAGGAGCAGGCGGCCGGATTGCTGGAGAAATATCCCGCCGCTCGATACAACGCCGTCGGCCGGACGTTCCGGATTCCCGGTGAAGGACGAAAGACGGAGGCGTGTCAAGGGAAAGTGACGATCGTCACCGCCGGCACCAGCGACCTGCCGGTGGCCGAGGAGGCCCGCGAAACCGCGCTCTGGACCGGCGCGGCGGTAACGATGATTCAGGACGTGGGCGTGGCCGGCCCGCATCGACTAACCGCCAATCTCCCGTTGTTTGCCGAGTCCGACGCGGTGGTGGTGGTGGCCGGCATGGAGGGCGCGTTGCCCAGCGTGGTGGGCGGGCACGTCGCCTGCCCGGTGATCGCGGTGCCCACCAGCGTCGGCTACGGGGCCAGCTTCGGCGGCGTCGCCGCCTTGCTGGGAATGCTCAACAGTTGCGCCTCGAACGTCGCCGTGGTGAACATCGACGCCGGCTTCAAGGGAGGATACGTCGCCGGGCTGATCGCCAAAAACGTGGCCAAGCAAAGACAATTGCATTAGGACCACGGATCGACGCGGAGCGTCGTTACGAGGGGGTTCCCACGCGGAGCGTGGGAACCAGTATCAACCACAATCCCCTACTGTGCCGCCGACTTGGTTCCCTCCGGCGAGCCTCCGATGGGCGTGCCGGGTGGCAACGGCCGGGCCGCAATCGAATAGCCCAGCCGATACAGCTCTTTGCGGATCCGGCGGAACGCCTCGAAGCCGTCCGGGTAGACCCATAAGGTGATGGTCGTCCGGCCGGGAAGGATTTTTGCCAGCTCCCGGCGGAAGTCAGATTCTTTTTCGAGCGCCAGTCGGACCGGCTCGCCCAGATCGTTGGCGATGGGAATCAGCGTCCATTTCCTCAGCCGCGCGTAGCTGCCGCCGCGGCCGGTCTGTTGGGCTATCTCCAGCGGAACGTCGTGGCGTTCGAGCGTGTAGTGGAGCCGGAATCCGCCCACGGGCCCGACCGTGTCGGTCAACTCCGGCTGGTCGCGGAGCTTATAGACCTGACGTTTCGCCCGCGACTTGAACTCCTCCAACAGCGGCTCCAGCGGCACGAACAACACGCGGCCGTTGGCCACCAACAGGTGCGCCTCCGGGCCGTCCACCGTCCGGCTGATCGGCGTGGGATAGCTTTCCACCACGATCGGCTCGGCCGGTTGGTTTTCGATTTGTTCTCGCCGGCGAGTCAGTTGCTCGAGTCGGCGCCGCGATTGCGAAAGTTGATCGGCAAGGTCGAACTCCGCCCTTTGGGCCTGGTCCAACTTGTCGCGGCGGCGCCGAATCTCGTGTTCCGCCGCCGAGACCGCCGTGGCCAGGTAATCGCGTTTCATTCCGCGGGCGGCGATTTCCCGTTCCAACTCGCGCGTTTCCTCGGCGGTCTTCCACACGTCTGCCCGCAACGATTGCTCGGCGGCCAATTCCTTTTCCAACTCCGCCACGGCCGGCGGAGAAGGAATCGACAATATTTCCGGTGCGTTCTTAATTCGCATCCCTTCCAGGACCACCATGATGATCATAATGCTCACCACGCAGGCGACAATGTCCACGAAGGAATCGCCGTTTACCGGATCGCCGCGTTGGATGGTGGATCGAGGCATGTGGAGGCGCTAGGGATTGGGGATTGGGGATTAGGGATTAGGGATTAGGGATTAGGGATTAGTGTGTGTAGCGGCCGGGCTTGCCCGGCGCGTTGTGGATGCCATGTAAAGAATGATGAACTGACAACTGACAACTGACAACTGACAACTGAAAACTCCTCACTTCCTTTCCACCAACAGCCCGCTCCCTTCCAACATGGCGGCCAACTCGGCGAACCGCCGTTCTCCGCCGGGTGCGACGGAGACCTTCAGCACCGGCCGCCAATACATGCTTCGCCCGGCAATCCCCCACGCCTCCATCTGTTCCCAAACGGCCGAGATCAGCGTATCGACCGACGACTCGACGCGGGCGCCGAGCGGCACGACCTTGTTATCACTCGGGCCGCGGTCGGAGAGCACTACTATTCGGTCGGCGTGGCACTCGATGCGGATCGGCCGTCGAATGCCGACCGACCCGCGCGCGGCGTCGCGCAGCCCCCAGCCTTTTCCCCGCTTGGCGGTCAAACTTGTGGTTATCGAGCATCCGCCGCCGTATTTATCCGGCGGATCGTCATTTCGCTCCACGTCGGGTCCGCCGGGCGGCGTCTCGGGGGTCGGTTCCCATTGACCCGGCAGCAGCGGCCGACCGCTTCCCGCGGCCGACGACTGGCCCGACGGGTCTTGCTCGTGCGGCGGCCGGCCGGCCACGTATCCCTCGGGCCGAGTGTCGTTTTCGCCGCCGGCGGCGTTGGCTCCTCTCACGGGATTTGTGTCGGCGGCATCGCCCGAGGTTGGCGGTCCCAGTGAATCGCCGTATCCGTCCCCCGCGAGCGCAGTCGCGGGGCGTTTTGCCGCTCCTCCCGTCCCTCGTCCCTCGTCCCTCCTCATCGCGACTGGGCCGGCGGGACGAACGGGCCGGTAGCCGCCCGCGTCTGAGTTGGAAGAGACCTCCTCGCGGACGAAACCGCCGCCGCTGGGCTTCGCCCGATACACGACTTTTGTTCGGACGTCCCGGTGCGTGGGCGCGGCCGCGGCCAGCCGGGCCTGGCTCATACGCGCCGAGGCGACCACCTGGCGGACGACCTGGGCCAAATGCGGATCGGGCGGTTGGAACGCCAAGTTCCAATCGTCGCCGATCAACTCGTAACCGAAGTCGGAACCCCACGAGGTCATCGCCGCGCGGGCGGCGTAGTAGGCGTTGATCCCCTCCGGCCGGACCAGCAACATGGGATACGGCTCGCCCGCCTCGGCGTCGAAGTTCGGCTGTTCCAGCATGTACTCGCGCGCGGCGCGCATCGCGGCCGCCAGCGGATTGCCCGGTTCCAGCGGCCCGTCGAAGTCGGAATCGGTCAGCTCTATGCCTTCGGGCTGCAACACCACTGCGTCCGCGCGACATTCAATGTAGATCGGCCGGCGATGCGTTTGATTCGGTCCCTTGTAAGGGATTATCGCGTAAGAGGGCTTTCGGTCGGCGGCCTCGTTGCGAGCTTCGGCAATCCGCCGGGCAACCGCGTCGATTTCGGCGCGGACGCGCCGCAATTCCGCCTTGGTTTCGCTGCCGCGCCGCCGGTCGGTTTGCTCCAAACGGTCGAGATCGTCCAGCGTGTTATTGCATCGTTCGAGCTGCTCCCGCAATCGTCGCCCGTGGTCTTCCAGGTGTCCCAATTGCAGTCGGGCGTCGGCCATTTGGGCCTCGGTCTTCGCCCGCGATTGGCGCAGCATCTCGATGCGCCACCGGGCGTCTTCCAGCCGCGTCCGCACGTCGGCCGTTTGTTCGGCGGCTTTTGCCAGCGCGGCCGCCTCGGCCTGACGTTTGGCGACGCAAGTAATGGCCATCAGCAACGGGACCAGCGCGCCCATCGTGCAGATCAATACCGCCAGAAACGGGAACAGCGCGATGCGTGTTTCCGCCTGAGTAGCAAGTCGGCGTTGTGGTCGCAGGACGAATTTCATGCCGCATGAGTGGCGCGTCGGGGGGGTTCAAGCTTGATTGGTGGTGCGGTGCCCGGCGATTCGGCCAGCCGTGCGCTGAGCATGTTCACCGCCGCCGCCAGGCTGAGAACGGTTTGCTGGAAATGTTTCGCGCCGGCCAGCGCGGCGAGGTTGCGGTTCAGCGCGTCCTCCAACCGCGCGACCTCTCCGGCGGCCTCGACGGCCCGCCGCAGCACTTCGGCTTGGCGAGAGAGTTCGCCGGTGGCGGCCGACATCGCTGCCTGCACCCGCCCCCCGGCGGCCTCCGCCATCTTCGACCATTGTCCGGCTGCCGATTCGACCGAGTCGCGCCACAATTCGGCCTGCCGGCGAGCCAACGTCTCCGACGCTTGCAGCATCATCTCGGCCATCCGCTGCATGGCGACGATCTGTCCGTCGGCGCCGCCGGGGACCGCCGCAAACCGACCTGCCAACTCGCTCTGCACGCGACGGTCCACCTCTTCCAACAGCCGGTTCTCCATCTGCTCAACGTAATAGTGGACGAACATCAAAACCATCGCCAGCGAAAGGGCCAAGGCGGTGGTGTCGAACTTCACCCCCAGGCCGTTGAGCACGTCGAACATGGACTCGTCCGGGGCGCGCAGATCGATGCCGTTCAGCGCCATCGTGATGCCGATCACCGTGCCGAGGAACCCGAGGATCGGGATCGCCCAAACGATCACGCGGAACAGGCCGTGTCCGGAATGCACGCGGGCGGCGTCCACGTCGGAAAGATATTTCAGTTCGTCGCCGAGCGAGTCGGCCGAACCGCGATGGCGGACGTGCTCCAGCGCCGCGCGGAGCCGCGAGACGTAGTATTCGCCCCGACGCCGCTCGGGCAGCCGATCCAGCCGCGCCAGCAAAGCGTCGCACTGCTCGGCCGGTTGCGACGTTTTCGCCGCCGGCCCCAGCGGCGAGTCGCCAAGTGCCGCTCGTTGCGCGAATGTATCGAACAACTTGATCGTCAACGCCGCCAACCCGACGCCGAAAATGATCGTCTCCATGTACTCCACCGGGTGGCCGGCGAAGTAACGCTTCACCAACGGCAAACCCAACGGCCCGTAGTGGACCAGGGCGTAAAACCCCACGGAACCCAGTATCCCCCATAGGAATGGCGATCTGCCGATCGCCCGGATCGATTGGCTTAACTTGCTCATGTCCGATTAGGTCCTTCGTTCGATGTTGTTCCGCGCATAGCGCGCAGAGGGGCCGCAGCATCCTCAAAATCGACCTAATCGGCAAAGTTTATGAGTCGAATCGGCTATGGAAGAGATATTACGGTTAGGTACGAACCTGAGTTCGGGATAAGAGCTTTTGGGCAATAGCCGGCGGCTATTTGTTGCTCATTTACTTACCCCATACTCAGGTTACGAGTATTAGGAGGGGGTGTCATCGCCCGCCTTGTCGGCAAAGTTTGCCAAAGTTGATGCCGGCAGGTGCCGATGATAAGAGTCTGGAATATATTTCATTTCACGGCGTGTATTCCCAGGGGGGGACAGTCCGGTGTCGGCCCATCGGCGGGCTGCCCGGACTGTTGCATTTCCTGTTCGCCGTTGAACGCCGGCCGTGGTCTCCCTCCGAGGCCCGTTCCACGCTGGCAATTCCCTATGATCGGGGATAAATTATACTGGTTCCAATAAGCTGACCTCGGCGCTAACATGTCTTCCCAATTCCCCCCGGCTTCCGACCCGCACCAACCCGCCGAGGGCGATCTATCCGGCCGGCGCTTGGGCGACTTCCACCTCTTGCGGCGGCTGGGACGCGGGGCGATGGCCGAGGTCTATCTGGCCGAGCAGGAGCGTCTGAAGCGGCAGGTGGCCATTAAAATACTCAAACCGGAGCTGGCCGGCGACCGGACGTATCTCCAGCGGTTCGAGTTGGAGGCCCAGGCCGCCGCCTCGCTGGTCCACGCCAACATCGTGCAGATATATGAGGTCGGCTGCGTCGACCAATTGCACTACATTGCCCAGGAGTACGTGCAAGGCCGGAACCTCAGCGATTACCTTTCCCGGCATGGCCCGCCCGATCTGAGCCACGCGCTGTCGATTATTCGCCAGGTTGCGTCCGCGCTGGCCAAGGCGGCCGAACGGGGCGTCGTCCACCGCGACATCAAGCCGGAGAACATCATGCTCACCTCCGGCGGCGAGGTGAAGGTGGCCGACTTCGGACTGGCCCGGCTGACTCGCGAAGGCGCCGCCAATGACCTGACCCAGATCGGCATCACGCTGGGTACGCCTCTTTACATGAGCCCGGAGCAGGTCGAAGGCAAGCCGCTCGACCCGCGCAGCGACATCTATTCGTTCGGCGTGACCTGCTACCAGATGCTCGCCGGCACGCCGCCGTTTACCGGCGAGACGGCGTTGGGGGTTGCGGTGCAGCACTTGAAGTCGCGGCCGCAGCCGCTCGAATCGCTGCGTCCCGACCTGCCTCCGGCGCTGTGCCGGATCGTGCATCGGATGTTGGCCAAATACCCCTCGGAGCGTTTCGATTCGGCCCGCGTCTTGCTCCGCGAACTGCGTCGGGTGCAAATCGAGCATTTCGGCGACGATTGGCCCGAGGACCTACCCGGCTGGGAGTCGTTGGCGGCGGAGATGCCCGACGATCCGCGTGTCGCGGCCACCCGGCGACTGGGCGAGTTGATGAAATCCACCGCCCGAATGCGGCCCGGCCGGCGTCGTTGGGGCTGGCTCGCGGCGGGGTTAGTGGCCGCGTTCGCCATCGGCGGCGCCGCGGCCTGGTGGTTGGTTGTCCCGCCGTCGCTGTTGGCCGACGCGAATCCCGCTCTGCCGAAGGTTCCCAAGGAGCCTAGCGTCGAGCGCCAGTGCTATCGGGCCAGCCAACTCGGCACGGAAGCAGCCTGGCAAAGCGTGCTCGACTATTACCCCGACAAGAAATCCTACGCACTCCGCGCCAAGCAACAACTCTCGTTGATCTTCTTGCGCAAGGAAGAGTATGCTCGGGCGATGGCGATTTTCGACGAGCTGGCCGCCCTGGACGAAGACCAGCCCGAGCTAAGGGCCTTTGGCCTGGCCGGACAATGCGGCGTGTTGAGTCTACGCGGCCAGTGCGACGAGTCGGACGCCGTCCTACGCCGGCTTTGGCCCATCCACGACCGACTCGACAACAGACAGATGAAAAGATTGTTGGAATACGCCATCGAGAGGAACCGATCGAAGCTGGGCCAACAGACCGCACGGGAGTGGGACCGCTGGCTTGCCGAGCAGTTCCGCGAGGGCGATTGACACTGCGGGCGGCGGCTGGTACAAGTTAAGGATTCTTAGCTTGGCCGCGTGCCGACAACAAGGAAAAGCCCCCTTCGTCTAGTGGCCCAGGACGTCGGATTCTCAGTCCGATAACACCGGTTCGACTCCGGTAGGGGGTATTACCTCTCTGGCAGGGTATTGCAAGGTGTCGCAAACCCCGGAAAAACCGGGGTTTCTTGTTTCGGCTTGCCGCCCGTTGCGACCCGTTTCTTGCGGTTGCTGCACCGGATTATGCACCGCCTTCTCGTAGTCGGCGTCGATCACGGTCAGATAGTGTTTTAAGGCAACGGGCGTGCTGTTGCCGATCCAGGAACAAACGACGTGCATCGGGTAGTCTTGCGACAACTCCGTCTCACGGCTTGCCCGCATGTTCTGAAAACACCGCTCCCACAACTGGACGCCCGCCCGGTTGCATATCTTCCGAAAGGTGGTCCGCAGGTTCGCACTTGCTATTTGATGCTTGGCAATGATGTGGACGGTCCCCGGTTCGGCTTCGTCAAACACCGTTTCCAGGTGGGGCCGCAACTCGGGGAACAAGGGGATCATCCTCGATTCGCCGCCGGGATGGCAGGCCGTCTTGGGGCTGGGCACACGGATCCGGTTACGTTCCCAATCTACGTCGGACCACGTCAAGGCAAACGTCTCGGAGGGCGTCCGCAAACCGCCATAGCGAGCCAAGGCGATAATCAGTCGCCACTCGGCATCAGGGCAGGCCGCAATAACTTGCTCCGTCAGTTCGCGGGAGACATAGAACATTCTCGACGTGTTCACTTGGGACGGGGCTTTCACGTCCTGCATCGGGTTATCGGCAATCAGCTTCTTGCGGACGGCCGCCCGGAAATACTGTCTTGCCCGTCTCACGTTCCGGCCGATGGTCGCCGGGGCGTGCCCTTTGGCCTCTTGGTGAGCTTTCCAATCGTCGCAATCGCCGGCCGTAATCTCGGTCAACAGCCGGTCGGGACCGAAGTAATCCACAAGGGAACGCTCCGTCTGCCGATAGTTTTTGAGTGTGTTCGGTTTCATCCCCGGTCGGGCCGCAATGTACTGGTGGATAAAATCGGCGAGGTTTAGGCCATCGGCCGCCCGTTGCCGCTTGTGGACAAGCCCCACGGCCGCAAGTCGGGCATGTAGGGCGTCGTCGATTTCGGCTATCCATCGGGCCGTTTCCCCGTTCAGCGCGCCGCCGGTCGCTTGCGCCGCGGCAAGATGTTCAACTTTCACTTGGACCGTTTCGGCCAGCCGTTGCGACACCTTGCCCAGCCTTATCGACCGCCGTTTTCCGTCGCCGCCGACGAATTGGATTGTCCGCCGCCCGTTCGGTTCCCGCGATATTGACGCCATAATGAACCCCTTTCTACTCGGTTGTTTCCTTGCTCCCCTCGATGTACAAGATGTGTTCCCAGGGAATGATTACTGTTGAAGTTTTTGTTACAATTCCTTGGTCATCCTTGAATACGGTGGCAAGTACAATTGTGTCGTTATTTGCATTGCTAAAGAACCCAGACGTGAATTTTCCGTCCTTTAGTCTGACAGTGCATTTTGCGCCACGCAGTTCCCAGGACGACTGAGAAAACGGGTTGTCGCTGTCTTCCCGAAGGTCTGGCCCGACAAGGGCCTTCCGAAGGTCGCGCCCGAAAACACCGCAGACGAGTACGGCGGTCAACGCGACCACGGCGAACAGTTTCCAAAAATGCTCTTTCATTTGGATTTTCCTTTCTGCTTGGAACTGCTATTATTAGTCCTTCTGCTTTTCTGAACTACCAGCCGAATCCCGATACATGCCGCCAGCTTGTCGAGAGAATCCATCGACAAGCCCACCTGCCCCTGGACGAAACGGCACAAGGTAGCCGCGTCGATACCGGTTTGCTTGGCAATCCGGTAGCGGGTCTTGCCGCAGTTTTGCACCGCTGCCCGGATTTCGTCACTGAATTGTTTGGCCTGTTTTTTCGTCATGCCTGTAATCCTATCGACTAATTGGTTTTGTGTCAACCACCCCTTTCCGATTTTCTCGCCTTCACCACCACTTCCGCCGCTAGTCCCCGTCAGGCGGTAAAAACGCAACCACGCGACGGCTTCCGCCGTTTTTGACCGGGCCGCACAAATACGGGCCGCAGCATAAACCAGCCTTTCGTCGTCGTCGATTCGCCCAATCTCATAAAGAATCGCCCGCTTTATCCGCGATTCGCGGCCCGACTTGTTGTTGCATAGGTACTCAAACACGCCGGGAAAATCCTCTTTGCCCGCTTTGCAACAAGCAATAAGCACTTTAAATGCACGTAACTTGTAATGGGCATTTACCACGGAA
>JAHIKV010000363.1 GCA_018897395.1 Planctomycetota bacterium
AATAATGACAGTTTATTATCAAACCGCTTTTGTATTTGTTTTGAAAGCTCTTGATAATTACGCTTGAAGGTCTTAGTGAAAATCAGCTCTTTAGCCATTTAACAGCCTTTTTATGTTCCGAAAACTTTTTCACTCTGCCTTTTTGGATATCCTCTTCTGCGCGTCTGTCTTCTTCTGCCCAATCAAATTGATTTTGCGCTTTATCACAGTATTTACATAGCATTTTGTTTATAAATGTTGACCTGGGCTGCTGTCCTCTTAAAATATCAATCCAATGCAATATTGAATTATCCAGCGTTATGTTAACATGCGTCTTTTGCGGCATTATTCATCCCTCCTGCAATAGAGTTTTAACTACCAAAATTTTTATACTACTATACTATAATAGTAGTATACTACAATATTACTTATTTTGCAAACTTAACCACAGAAGCACGGAAATATGGAAGGCGGAATAGAACCTGTTAGCGCTGCCAAATTCAAAGGACATCGATGCCATACCTCCGCAGCCCGGTAATTCTCGCAGGCACCTGCCACAGTTTTCAGCGTTCCCTGAACGACGGCTTCGTTCGCCGTAAGCCCTGGCGCGCATATAGTTTTAATAGGGACTGGCACATTGTTTTCTATGGCTTTTATAATAATTCATTAAATTTTTCTACCGAAATCTGCGCCTGTTTTAAAACATGAGAAAGAGTCGAACGCTTAATTGGCCGATGCGCGGGAACAATAATCTTTAAGGTTTCATTATTAACGTGTTTTTGCAATCGGATATGGCTTCCTTTTTGGCGTACCACAACCCAACCGTCACGGTGCAGAGCGGTTATGACCTGTTGATAGTTTATGCTTGGCACTTTCATACCGTAATTTCTACCTGTTCGGTGTTAGCGAAGAAAATGCCGTCGTCTTCAACAGGCTCGAGATAAAGTTCTATTGCCTCGCGGATGTTTTTCAACGCCTCCTCTTTTGTGTCTCCTTCGCTAACACACCCCGGAAGAGCCGGAACAACTGCCGTATAGCCGCCTTCATCACTATGTTCTAGTATAACTTTAAGGGTCATTTTAAATTACCTCCTAATAAAATTATAACATATGGCCGATACATAGACAACTAATTTGAATAAAAAAACAGCTATAAAAAAGCTGGGAGCTTTAAGCCTCTAACTTGTAACTCCCGGGTTGATGAAAAGCATGGCCTGATCGTAAGCATTGATGTTACTAATGCGAACAATGATAAAAATCCATGGAGAAAAGGTGGTAGAAGGAGATTAATTTCTAATTTCGAGGTCATGCCCCCTTATTTCTCTTATGTGGCAAGAAATCATTCCCTCTTCAGAATATCGTGGGCGCCAATATGCCTTAACTTAACCAGTTCCTTAGCCCATTCAAAGGTCCATCTGTAATTTTTACTTATGCTTGCCTCCCAGATATTTTCTGTTCCCAGCATTTTCTTAACTCTTAGAGAGGCGTGGCTGGGATTCTCTACGAACAGCTGAATCTTCTCATCAAATCTCTCCCGGATATCCTTAGGCAAGGCACGGTATTTCTTAGAGAAACTTTTAGCCCAGCTAATCTTCATGGTGTAATTCCGTTAGGAATTCTTTAACGTTTTTAGCTGTCTTATATTTGCCGGACTTATATTCAGCCTCTACCTCTTTTTCCGCCTGCTGCCATTCTTTACTCCAGAACCAAACCTGAGAAGAATCAATCAGCCTCTTGGGCATTAAGACTATCCCTGTATCCGTAACCCTAACCTCTATAAAGTCTCCTACCTCGATATGGAGCTTCTGTCTTGCCTCTGGAGGTAAAGTAATCCTGTACTTTTCACTTACCTTGGTTGTAATCATTGTTGTACCTCCTTCCCATAGTATATTATTCCCGCTTTCCCACTTTTAAGTATACACTACAGAAAAGAATGCGTCAAGAGTAAAAAAGGAGCGGCAATAAAAATTGCCGCTCCTTTTTTGCCCATATAATTATTACTGAACTACTTCCCCCCATGCGTTATATCCAGCTGAATCCCCAGGTACTGCTGTTGGTGAAGCCGCCGCTTTCAATACCCCCGTTTCATTAACTGCAAACCTTCTTGATCCAGTAACATTGTCTGTTACAGGAGTAGCAGTCGCTACATACCGCTGCGCAACAGCACCTACTAGTGTAGGTCTATACACAAAGACATATCCCTGCCTGCCTGCTGCTGCGAAAATCCCTGCATCCACATATGCCGGAGTTACATTAGTCAGCCCCGTCACACCTGTATCAGTTGAGTCAACTGCCGGATAAGTCGGAGTTGTCTGCGCGGCACGAAAGCTTTCAACCGCCGTAGAGATCGTCTTTATTGTAGACTGCGCTGCCGCCTCATTTGCGTTTAACCGAGCACGCAAAAGGTTCGGGATTGCAATCGCCGCCAATATAATCAGTCCCATACGTTCATTTCGTTCTGTCAATGAATATCTTCTGTATTTTTATATAAATAAATACCGGAAATTAATCGAATAAATGATGATACCTTCTTTCAAGGTTCAGGCAGGCCTGAACCCTACAGGCCTCTGTGTCTGTCTGTTATCCTGTTTCCAATCATTATTTGATAATAACATATTACGACATATATTTTGTAGGGGCAATTCACGAATTGCCCGTGTCTGACGAATTGCCCGTTTCGAATCAATATTATTTTTTGTATCATTCCATCGTTTATCGATGATTTGGCCAATATTTTATAATTTAATATTATTTTTGTATCGGACAGGGGCACGCCCTGTCCCTACAGGTTTTGTTTATTTTTTAATTTATTATTAATTTTTTTGGTTCTTTCTTGTTTAATGTGGTAAAAGAACCTGATTACAGCGAATCCATCCACAGATTACGATCCACAGATTACGCAGATTACGCAGATTGAAAAAAGACTAAAAACTAAAGAACCTGATTTCACAGATTAAAATAAGATGAAAAAAGTTATAAAATCCACAACTTACGCGGATTACACGGATTAAAGTATCGTTGGCAGTATCTGTGTAATCATAACCTGAATATATCAGGTTTTTAAATGGTAATCGATGCTTTATTATTCTCCTGCAGCAGGCTTGTCTTATTAAATTCAAAAAATATTTGTACTTATTGCAATTTTTTAGTATTATTATCACAATGATAGTAATAAGTCTAACAACTGAAATTACGGTTTTGGTTCTACTGGTATGCCTTTCGGCTTTTTTTTCTAGTTCGGAATCTGCGTTTTTTTCCCTTAACCCTCTGCACATACACAGGATAAGAGTTAAGCATAAAAAAGCAGCAGAGAGGATAGAGCGGATATTGGTTTATCCGACAAGGCTGTTATTCAGCATATTAATAGGTAACACGCTTGTAAATGTTTTGATATCTATTCTTGGTTACAGTATTATTTATAAAATCCATCCGGCAGGGGCTCCCATCGCGGCGATTCCAATAGTGACTGTGGTATTGCTTATATTCGGAGAGATCACGCCTAAAAGAATAGCTTTGCATATGCCTGAGCGCGTCGCGGTTATTTATTCAGGGTTTCTTGAATTCGTGATATGGATAAT
>JAHIKV010000003.1 GCA_018897395.1 Planctomycetota bacterium
CTACTAACTTGCCGGGTCACGGACCCGGCCTACCAACTCTCCCCATGACAGCACGCAAGTCCCGCGGCAAATCCCACGTTCCAGCCGTTCCTTCCTCCCGTCAGGAGAAAGCGCATGCGCCCGCCGCGCACGGTTATATTCCCTCCCCGGCTGCGATCCGCGAGACGATCGAGTCGGTGGCCATCGCCTTCGTGCTGGCCTTTTTGTTCCGCACGTTCGAGACCGAGGCGTTTGTGATTCCCACCGGCTCGATGGCGCCGACCCTAATGGGGCGTCACAAGGACCTGGAATGTCCGCAGTGCGGCTGCCCCTATCAGCTCAGCGCAAGCAACGAAGTACACCCGGACGGCGCCCCGAGAAGGAACCGACAGGGCGGTCCGGTCCACGTCACGGCCGGCACGTGTCCGATGTGCCGCTATACCGACACCAATCTGAGTAAAGATCCCTCGTACAACGGCGACCGGATTCTGGTGGGCAAGCTCATCTACCAGTTTCACGAGCCGCGGCGCTGGGACGTGATCGTGTTCAAATTCCCCGGCGACGGTCATACCGATTCCCAGACGAACTTCATCAAGCGGTTGATCGGCTTGCCGGGCGAGACGGTCCGCATCCGGAACGGCGACATCTGGATCCGCCGCGGCGACGAAGCCGGCAATGACTTTCACATCGAGCGCAAGCCGGCGGATAAACTCCCGGCCATGCTGCAACCGGTGTTCGACAACCGGTACATGCCGCCGATCGCGAATCTCGGTTGGCCCGAGCGATGGCGGCCGCAGCGGCCGGACGCCGCGCAAGGCGTTTGGAGCTGCGACGACTACGTTACGTTCCAGACCGACGGCACGGCGGCCGGCGAAAACTGGCTGCGCTACGAACATCGCGTTCCGTCGTTCCAACAGTGGAAGAGCTTCCTTAAAAACGGCGAAATCGTGGCGGAAGAAGTCGAGCCTCGATGGATCACCGACTTCATGGCCTACGACACCAGCCAAGTGGACGACGATAACCCCGAGCCGCCGCCGGACAGTCTCGGTCGTCATTGGGTCGGCGACTTGGCGCTCTGCTGCACGGTGGACGTGCGGGGGGAGACCGGCGAGTTGATCTTCGATCTGTGCAAAGGGGGACGGCGGTTCCGGTGCCGCATCGACGTATCGACGGGCCGGGCGACCCTCTCGGTCAGCGGGGATGACATGATGCAATTCCGCCCGACGGCGACGACCGCCGTCCGCGACCCCGGCCGGCACGACATCCGCTTCAGCAATTGCGACAACCAGATGTTGCTCTGGGTAGACGGCCGGCTCGTGTCGTTCGACTCGACCACCGCCTACGATGAGGAGTTGGGGAACACGCAGCCCGACGAATCAGACATGAAGCCGGTGGGAGTGGCCTCGGTCGGCGTGCCGGTGGAGATCGGCGGTCTTCAAGTCCTCCGCGACATCTACTACATCGCCGTCGATGGGGGCGCTTTCAATCAGACACACCACGACGTTCTTTACCGGCTCGACCGCGACGGAAACTTCCGCGTGCGGGAGCCGTTCGGACTTCAGCCATACGTCGAGTTTTCGCTGGAGACGGACCAGTTCTTCGTCCTCGGCGACAACAGCGCCTACAGCAAAGACGGCCGGCTGTGGGGAGCGGACAATAACTTTGTCCCCCGCGAATTGCTGATCGGCAAGGCGCTGTTCATCTATTGGCCCCATTCGTGGGACCGGATTCCATGCGTAAACGTTCCTTTCCCGTTCTTTCCGAACTTCAAGGACATGGGGTTGGTCAGGTGAACGGCGAAGTATAAAGGACAATTTCTGCGAAGCCGCAAGCGGCTCTTCTAATCCCTAATCCCTAATCCCCAATCCCTCTGCAATGCTCGAAGCCAAAGGACTGGTGAAGATATACGGCGCCCGTCGCGTGGTCGATGGAGTGGACTTTCGCGTCGACAGCGGGGAGATCGTGGGCCTGTTGGGGCCTAACGGGGCCGGCAAGACCACCTGCTTCCGCATGACTTGCGGAATGATCGTGCCCAACGCCGGCAAGGTCCGGCTGGACGGCAAGGACATCACCGGCTGGCCGATGTACCGCCGCGCCCGCGACGGCGGGATGGGCTATCTCGCCCAGGAATCGAGCGTCTTCCGCAAACTCTCGGTCGAGAAGAACCTGCTCTGCGTGATGGAGCTGTTGGGTTTCGACCGCAAGGCCCGCACGCGCCGCTGCCGGGAACTGCTCGAACAGTTCGACATCACCAAGCTGCGGAAGGCGAAGGCGCTGTCGCTCTCCGGCGGCGAGCGGCGGCGGCTGGAGATCGCCCGCTGCATGGTCTCCAATCCAAAGATCATCCTGCTGGACGAGCCGTTCACGGGCATCGATCCGGTCACCATCGCCAGCATCCAGAAGATCATCCGCCGGCTGCGCGAAGAGGGGATCGCCATTCTGATCACCGACCATCAGGTCCGCGAGACGCTGCAAATCACCGACCGCAGCTACGTGATCCGCGCCGGCAAGGTGCTTTGCCACGGCCGACCCAACGAGGTGCTGGCCAACGCCGAGGCCCGCAAGTACTACTTCGGCGAAGAGATCGACATCGTGCGGAACCCTCCGGCGTCGGAGCGATGAGCATGTAGGGTGCGTGAAACGCACCGCCGTTCAGCAGCCGTCGGCACGGCGCCTTGTTGGGGCGGCAGTACAACTGCCGCCCCGTTTGCCAGGTGCGGCAGTACAACTGCCGCACCAACTCGTGCCGACGGCCGTTAAACAATCGCGCACCATTCGCTTTTGTCAAGAGCAATTCCGCCGCGAATTTTCCGGAATTTGAATTCCGTCAAAAGCGCCCTTTGCGCCGATCGCGCGGAGAACGTATAATGAGAGACGTCGCATGGACACGGTCGTCCCGTTCAGGGACATTTCGACAACAAGGAGGCGTCGGCGTGCTCACCGTTCGGCCGAAAGTCGCGGAATTGACTTTTCAATTGTATGGGCGTCCTCTCCATCCGGAGTTGTTCGAGGTCGTCGAGACCTGCACGATCGAGCGCGGGCGGTACACCGCGAAAATCGACATTACCGGCGCGGGCCACGTGGTCTCGTGGCGCTACGCGGGTATGACGTTGACCGAGGTGGCGGCTTCGGCCCGCCAGCCGCTGCCAAAAACGCGGCGTCTGCTCTCTTACGGACTGAAGGGGCAACGGGCCGACCGCGTCGAGTGCCGCGGGGGAGTCTCTTACCGGATGAACTTCCAGCTCGAGCCGACCAACGCGGAGGTCTTTTGGACCTTCCAGCAGGAATTGGCCGCCGCCGGACAGCGGCAAGGCATGTTGCACCAATTCAACTCCAGCGGCCGCATGCCGCTCGGCGCCTTGAGCTATCTGAACTTCGAGGCCCGCGACCGCAGCCTGTTCGTCCAGGCGTTTCACACCTTCCCCGACGACTACGCGGTAGTCAAAAGCGAGTCGCTCTTTAAGTTGCCGTGAGTAGTAGGCCGGGTCGTGACCCGGCGCGTTATGAACGGTAATTGCGCACAATCGCCGGGTTGCATCTCGGCCTACACTATGGGGTGGAGAGGGGGGAAGCGGAGGGTGATGCAGAGAGCGGTTATCGGAACCGTTTTCGTTTATCCGGCGGACTTGTCCGCCGCGGGTTGGGTGGCACGGGCATCTTGCCCGTGTTCCGGCCAACACTGGCGAAACGCCAGTGCCACCCCCGTTACAGTTTATCCGGCGGACTTGTCCGCCGCGGTAGACGAACGGGACTTCAGGTTCTGGGAAACCGCCTGCAAGAGGGTGTCCAGATTGATCGGCTTGGCGAGGTGCAGATCGCAGCCGACCTCCAGGCAACGCTGGATGTCCTTGGGCATGGCGTACGCGGTCAGTGCGATGATCGGCCCGTGGTAGCCTTCTTCGCGCAGCCGTTGCGTCGCCTCATAGCCGTCCATCACCGGCATTTGGATGTCCATCAAGACGAGGTCGAAGGGCCAGTCCTTCCGGGTCTTGCCGTCGCTCGAGGCGAGCATCATTTCCACCGCTTCTTGTCCGTTTTGGGCCACCTCCACCTCGGCGCCGGCGCTGCGCAGCAGGAATGAGATCAAGCGTTGATTGTCCGGCCCGTCTTCGGCCAGCAGGATGCGGCCGTTGAGCTTGGGAGGAGTTGCCGACGGCGTGTGGTCCATGCTTGCCCCTTTAAACCACGGGATCGCTGGGGATTATCCCCCCGATATACGATGCGGGACAGAACCGAAAAACGGTTCGCCTCTACCGTAAACTTACCGTTGGGAAATGGGGAGTGAGAAACGGCCATGTCCGTCCGGCCGTTGTTGCCGAATGTGCGACGGCCGATTGCGCCGACTTTGAGGATTGGGGGAAATAACGCGGAAAGCCGCCCCGGCTGGGGGTTAATCCAGCCAGTCCTTGGCCTTCAACCGCGCGGGCGCGTATTGCTCGGTGACGTAGCTGATGTCCTTGCTAATCAAGGCTTCGACCTCCAGTTTGAAACCGTTCTCCAACATCCGCTTGATCTCCTTTTGCCACTCCTTCTTGTGAGCAAACCACGGATAGTTGGCGATCTGCTTGGCCCGTTTGCGGTCCGTTTCGCTAAGTGTGATCTTCACGCTGTCGGATAGTTTGCACTCCTGAAAATCCTTCGACCGCAAGCCGAGAAACTTAGCGTCGGGAATCGCCATCCGCTGCGATTCGTAGGCCAGGTTGATCGAGCCCTGCTTTATCACGCTGTAGATGTAGTATCCCCACGGGTCGTTGTCCAACAGGCAGTAGACCGGCAGTTTCAGTTCGTCGTGCAGCCGGTGCAGCAGCCGGCGGACTCCGCGGGGGGGCTGACCGCCGCCGTGGGTCAATATGCACTTGTGCTTGCGCCAAAACTTGTCCTCGTTGAACCGCTGCCAGATGGTGTCTTTTTCGACGTGCAGGATGAACTTGGCCGCGCACCGCTTGAACTGGATCACGTCCGGCTCGACGATCGAGGGGATGCCGTATCCGCCGGAGCCCATCCGCGAGCAATCGATTTCGTCGCCCCGGTCGGCCAGCGTGATCTCGCCGATCATGTCGCCCTTCTTCTGCGCGTAGAGATGCAATTCCTCGCGGAGACTGCTCAGCAGCACCTCGCAGTCCTCGATCACCGGGTCGCACTCGCCTTGGTCGGCGAAGGTTTCTTCCTTGGTCCCTTCGATGGTGTGTTTCAGCAGGTAGTAGAGACCTCGGATGCTGGTGGTCTTGCCCTGTTCGATCAGTTGCGTGGCGCCGCTGGCCACGAGCATGGTCTGCATGTAGGTCTTGGCCTGCGATAGGTTGAACAGGTGTCGGCGGTTGGTGTTGTTGCCCATCTCGATAAACCGCCGCGTTTTGTTGTAGCGGACGTTCGACAACGAGCGGGTGGGCACGTCGACGTACGGATCGCGCCGGCGACCGGCCGCCTCGACCACGCCGTCGGCCAGTTCACGGAGGCGCTTGATGGTTTTCTCGTCGCGGGGGTTGAGTTTTGTTGCCATAGTCGTCAGTTGTCGGTCGTCAGTTTTCAGTTGTCATCCCTAGCCCGAAGGGCTTCAATAGGATAGCCCAGGGTTGCCGCGCAGCGGCTACCCTGGGGAACAGTTCCACCACCACGTCAACCCCGAAGGGGTTGCGGATTGCGCCGCGTCCGATTCAATCCCAAACGTATCGTTCATCAAATGCAATTTCGTGTTTTTTTCAGAAGCTGTCGGAGCTCGTCCTGAAACGACAATTGCCGATGATGCTCCTCTTGTCTGCTGATATATTCTCGCACCCGTTCTTTCCACGACTGGCTGACCGAAAACGCGCCGTAGCCCGCCTGCCATTGAAACAAGCTCCACTGCCGGCTCTTTTTCTTCGCCCAAAGCGATGATGCCCGTTTCAGTTCTTTCACCCATTCCGCCAAAGCTATCGTCCGCGATTGACACGCCAGCAAATGGACGTGATCGGTCGCTCCGCCCACGATAATCGCCGGACATTCCAGGCTGGCGGATATGCCAGCGATATATCGGTGCATCTCAACGCGAAGGTCACGGTTTTGCAACAATGTGCGGCGTTCCTTGGTTGAGAAGACAATATGCACCAATACGTTGGCCAACGATTGCGGCATCGACGCATCGTCTCCGAAACCCCGTTGGGGTTTTTGGTCATCTTTCGGCATTCTTACCCAGGGTAGCCGCTGCGCGGCAACCCTGGGCTATCATATTACAAGCCCTTCGGGCTAATCACCGACATCCATCTCATCTGTGTTTATCTGTGGTTTTATTGTCCGTTCTCGGAGCGATTGGGCAATCCCCCTCGCCGCCACCTTTGCAGGATTGTGTCTAGTATGATAAAATTGCTCTGTTGTGCAAAGTCTTGAATGGGGGACCGTCCATGACAACCACCATCGAAGCCGTGTACGAGGGGGGGGTTTTTCGTCCCACCCGGAAGATTGTCTTGACGGAAGGAACGCACGTGGATGTGGTCATTCCGGCGGCTATTCCTCCGCGCGAACCGAAAGCCGTGGCGGATCGACTTGCTCAGATTGCGGACAAAGCACATCGAAGCGGCCGGCCCGAGTCCACTAGTCGGGATCACGACCAATTCCTTTACGGCGGGAAGTCTAACCCATGATCTTCGTCGATACTGGCGCATGGTACGCCGGCGTGGTGCCCGACGATGACGACCACCAAGCGGCGCGGGCATGGCTGGACGGCAACACCCAACCGCTGGTTACCACGGATTTCGTCGTCGATGAAACGCTCACTCTTCTCAAGATGCGAGGACACGCGCCGCTTGCATTGGACTTGGGAGAATCGCTTTTCGCAGGCGAATTGGCCGATGTCGTCCTGATTACCGAGGACGACATTCGGCAGGCATGGCACACCTTCCGGCAGTTCCGCGATAAGGACTGGAGTTTCACGGACTGTACCAGCAAAGTGGTGATGGAACGGTTGCAGGTGGCGGAAGCGTTTTGCTTCGACCATCACTTTCGCCAGTTTGGGTCGGTTACGGTTGTTCCATAACGCCGCTTCCGGCACAAGTGCCGGGGCTAAACGGGCTGTCCGATTTCCAATCCCTAATCCCTAATCCCTCTTTCTCCGCCGTCACGATAATCACGTTCTCTCCGAAATCCTCCTCCTCGATCGCCTTGCCGCGATCGTTCAGTTTCACGTCGGCCTCGGCGGTGCGACGCCTTGCCACCGCGAGAAGCTGCTCGTGGAGCTTGTCGCGGTCGGTCGAGTTGACGCGGCTGACGGCCGTGGCCACCTCGCCGATGTAGCGGAGAAAGGTGTTGCGGCGCTGTCCCTCGTGACGGACGCGCATCCGGCGGCGGAGATACATCCCCAGCTTGCGGCCGACCGCTTGCAACGCCAGCCGCAGTTCCTTCTGAATCTCGGGATACGAGGCGACGGCCTCCTTCGACTCGTTGGTAAATGGGACCCAGACGCTGGCGATATGGACCATCACGGTGATCGGCCCGCCGGGCAACGAGCCGCGCGACTGGCTCAGGCCGTACGCCCGCCAGTTGGTCGCCATCACGGTTTGCGTAATGGCGCAGCCGCCGGCCTGGAACTGGAGCGGGGCGCGGTTGGCGTAGCGGAGGACGTTCATCGACTGCCCGTCGCTGAGGTTCACCTCTTGCAGGGCTTGGTGCAGGCGATCGACGTCCGCCGGTTTGAGCCGGCCGGGCGAAACGCGGGTGCCGGCCCTGGCCGCGACGAGGATTTTGTCGGCACCCTCCGGTCCCATGCCTTGGAAGGTGGTGATGAGGAACTGCCGCAGCGTGCGGGCGTCGCTCTCATCGAGCAACTCGCCCAGTGCTTCCCGCGAGACGCGATTGACCGACGACGCGCCGCCGTAAGCCAGCCCGACCTCGATCTGAAAGGGGTTGCCGCGATAGACCGCCGGTGGTCGGGTGGCCGCCGCGAAAAACTCGCCCGGCACCACCTGACGCAACCCCTTCAGTATCGACTCCTCGCCGATCGGCACAACACAGTCGCTCGACGGGGGGGGGATCTTTGTCGCCTGAATCGCTTTGTGCAGCAGGTCGGCCTCGCGGCGGTCGATCTTCCGCGGGTTTGTCCGGGCGCCGATCTTGGCCGCCGCGCAAATCCGCCGCGCCACACCCTCGCTGACCCGCGAAAACGAGTGGCTGAAAAATTGCGAGACGGTCGGCGCTTCGGTCTGCTGGAGCATCGACATCAGCCGGCCCAACTCGACGCCGTACGGATGCGGCTTGATCTCCTTCGGCTCCGGCGGCAGGCGATCCCATACCCGTGGGTATTCCTTCTGGTTGTCGTCCGCGTCGACGTAGTGGATCGTAACGTGCGGGTTGGCGATGGCGGTCTGTTCGAGATATTCGTCGACGCTGCCGCGGCCGCGCTGGTATCGGGCCTCCAACTCGATAGTGACCCGCGTGCCGTGGTTCTGCTCGATCCACTCGATGCCGTGCTTCTCGATGGCCTTCTGGCCGAGGTGGTTGGGCGGAACCTCGACGCCCGCGCCGCGCCCGTTGAGAATCTCGGGCAGGTTCCGTTTAGTGTTGATCTGAATCTCGTAGTAATGGGCCGGCTTGCGGCGCGAGACCTTCGAGATGATCTTCACCGGTTTGCCGGTGGTCAGGACGCCGTGCATCCCCGCCGCGCTGATGCCGATTCCCTGCTGCCCGCGGCTCATCCTCAGCCGGTGAAACTTCGATCCGTAGAGCAGCTTGCCGAAGATCAACGGTATTTGCTTCCTTAGGATGCCTGGTCCGTTGTCTTGCACCCCGACTTTGTATCGGTCTGGTCCGACCCTTTGGATGTGGACCCAGATTTCCGGCAGAATTCCGGCCTCCTCGCAGGCGTCGAGTCCGTTGTCCATCGCTTCCTTGACGGTGGTCAGCAGTGCCTTTCGCGGGTTGTCGAAACCGAGCAGGTGGCGATTCTTGGCGAAAAACTCGCTGACCGAGATGTCGCGTTGTCCGGCGGCCATCGATTCGGCCGTGGCGCGGCGTCGGTGCGGCGGGGCGCCGTTGCCGGCCGATGCCTCGCCGTTGGCGCCGGCCCGCGCGGCGGATTTTGAGGCGGATTTCGACTCGGTGGTAACGCTAACGCTCAATCCAATAGCTCCTCGTTCAGAAAAACAATATCGCCTGTTTAGCCGCCGCCGGTACGGCGGCGTGCGGTAATACGGGGGCCGACGTACCGTCGGCCGCTAAACTACCCAGTGGGGGCGGCAGTACAACTGCCACCCCAACTGTAGGCTGTATTCGGCTTGTGCCGACGGCGCGAACCTAACGGATTATAGCGGTTTTCCCGCTTGCGTCCCACACGGCTTTTATCGGATTCTCGGCATATTACGGGCCTTTTTCCCACCCCGTACACAAAGACTCACCCCTACCGTCGGTACCTGTCGAGATTGATAATAAGCGTAAAGCCGTTGCGTTTCGGCAGGTCGCGTTGATTAACCGCCGCGCCCACGCGGCGTTTCCCCCCGCCGGGAAGCGGGGGCTAGCCCATGAAGGATTACACCATGAACATAACTTTCCCTCGCGCGATGATATTTTTCGCCGTCGGCGCGTTGATCGCCGGCGGGCTGCTGTTGGGTACGACCGACCGGACCGAAGCGGCGTTGGTCCGTCACGGCACGACCGGCGACTTGTTCTACAACTTCTACGTCCCGCCGGTCGGTTATGGGAGCGTCGGCGCCCAGTTGTATCCTTGTCCGCGCCCGACGCCGCCACGGGTCGGACACACCTACGTCACCTACCAGCCGTTGATGCCGCACGAGTTCCTCTACAAGCATCGCCGCGTCTACAAGACCAAACACCCCGACGCTCCGAAGACCAGCACCCGAGTGCGCTGGCGGTAAGGAGTTGTTAGTAGTCGTAGGGTGGGACAAGCGGAAGCGCAGTCCCACCAACAACGTCCATAATCGTGGTGGGACTGCGCTTCCGCTTGTCCCACCCTACAACCCGATTACTGAAAACCGTAAACTAATCGCAAGGAGCGATGCCAGATGAAACGTTTTCTCATGTTCGCCGCCGCCGTCGCGTTGCTGGCCGTCTGGGGATGGCCGCAGGACGCCGCCGCGGGCTACCGCACGATCAAGGGCCGCGTGGCGTACCGCCAAGCGCAAACGTATCCCTGGCACGGCGGATACTACGACGTCGCCTGGGGGACGCCGGTTGCGGTCGTCGTGCCGCCGACGGCCGAGAGCCAAACTCATTGGGGTTGGGGCGTCGGCGCCACCCGCGTCACGCCGATCCAGCACCAGTTCCACCGCAACTACCCTGGACCGGGCGTGTACAAGCGCTCCTGGTTCCGGCCGACACCGCCGTGGCCTTCGAGCACCGATCAGTTCGGCGACTACTACATCCGCGGCCCGTGGTGAAGTTCGTGATCCGTGCTCCTTTGTCGACCAAGGCAGCCCGACCCTCTCGGGCTGTCTTGTTTTGCATCATGATTATTCAACCCCAAATAACTCGCATCGGCTGGATCGGCGCCGGCGTGATGGGCGCCGGCATGTGCGGACACCTGATCCGCGCGGGCTTCGCCGCCACCGTCTTTAATCGCACCAAATCCAAGGCCGAACCACTCCTGAAAGCCGGCGCCGCCTGGGCCGAAAACCCAAAGGCCGTGGCCGAAGCCTCGGACGTGATCTTCACCATCGTCGGATACCCGGCCGACGTTCGACGGGTGATCCTCGGGCCCGACGGCGTGTTGGCCGGATGCAAGCCGGGCAACGTCATCGTGGACATGACCACCAGCGAGCCGTCGCTGGCGGTGGAGATCGCCCAAGCGGCGGCGCAAGTGAAAGTCGCGGCCGTCGACGCGCCGGTCTCCGGCGGCGACGTCGGCGCCCGCGAGGCACGCCTCTCAATCATGATCGGCGGCGATGCCCAGGTGATCGAATCGCTCCGCCCTTGTTGGGAGGCGATGGGAAAAACCTTCGTCCGCCAAGGCGGCCCCGGTGCCGGACAACACGCCAAAATGGTCAACCAAATCCTCATCGCCGACAACATGATCGGCGTCTGCGAGGGCTTGATCTACGCCTACAAGGCCGGCCTGGACCTGGAAACCGTAATGCAGTCGGTCGCCGGCGGAGCGGCGGGGAGTTGGTCGCTGTCGAACCTCGGCACGCGGATCATCGACGACAATTTCGCCCCCGGCTTCTTCGTCGAACATTTCGTCAAGGACCTGGGCATCGCGCTGGACGAGGCCAAACGGATGAAGCTCTCGCTGCCGGGGCTTGCCCTGGCCAATCAGTTGTACCTGTCGCTGGTTGCCCACGGCCACGGCCGCTCGGGCACCCAGGCCCTGCAACTTGCCCTGGCCGAGATGTCGAACATCGATTGGCTGAAACGCCGTGCGAAAACGTAGTGTGCGCGGCGTTGCATCCCGAACCGCCTCTAGCCAATGTCGTATAATTGAAGGTGTCCGGGAATTATTCCATTTAGCCCGCCGTGAATACACGGCGGGCAGCGGTGGGTGGACGCTCCAGACCGTACCCCGGGTGTATTCACCCGGGGCTAAATAGCTGTTTATGCGGGCCAATTCCCGGAGACCCTCGTATAATCGCATATAAGTGTACGCCGGCTAAAACGAGAATTCGGAAAAGGTGTCGGATATGTTTCGCGGCGGCAGGACTATTTTCGGAATCGGGTTGATCTGGCTGACCGTCGGCGGCTGTACGGGGAAGCCGGATTCGGCCTCGGGCAAACTCTCCTTCCAGGAGCAGATCGCCAGGGCGCAAGGCGAAACCGACCCCGCGTATCGCGCCAGGCGGTTGATCGTAATCGGCTACCGGCAGGGCAAGGCGGCGGACCGGGCAGGCGCCGTCGAGACGTTGAAGTCGGCCTGGAAAGACTGCGGGGTGATCTCCGACGCGGCCGCCCGCTCGAACGCTTGGGCGCTGATGGCCGAAGTCCACGCCGGGCTACGCAACCGTTCGGAGGCGCGGTGGGCGGTCGCCGAAGCGCTGACCGCCGCCGAGAAGATTGAGTCGGCCGAGGGCAAAGTCGTGGCGCTGGCCAGGGCGGCCGAAGTCCAATACCTAGCCGTCGATCGAGCGACGGCCGAGTCCACGCTACGGTCGGCCGAAAAACTAGCCGAGAAGATCGACGACCCGCAAGGCAAGACCCTCTCGTGGTGCGCGATAGCCGAGGCGTATTGGAACATCGACCAAAAAGACCAGGCGGAGCGGGTGCTCGGCGTCGCGTTGAATTTCGCCGATTCGCTCGCCGATCTCAAGAAACGTTGCTCGGCCTTGGCCGAGATCGCGGCGGAAGAGGCCGGCTTGGGCCGGCGCGAGGCGGCGACAAGGACTTTCGAGTTGAGCCTGGAGTCCGCCCGCGGCATCGAGGACCTCTACGCCAGGGCCTACGCGATGGGCGAATTGGCCAAGAAGCTTTCCGCCGCCGGCTTTCACGCAATGGCCCATGAAGTGCTCGATCAAGCGGAGTCGGAGGCCGCGAAGATACCCCAACCCGATCTGCAACGTCAGGCGTTGGAAAAGATCCGCGTGCTGATGGGCAAATTGCCCAAGGGTTAGGTTGTCAGTTATCAGTTGTCAGTTGTCAGTCGTCAGTCGTCAGTTGTCCTACTCGATTAGCGATGCACAGCGACTGACAGACCACCAAGTAGTGTTTCTGCTGGAACTGAAAACTGATAACTGACAACTGAAAACTGACAACTGAAAACTGAAAACTGACAACTGAAAACCGACCGTTTGTAGCACTCAGACGCACTCTCAATCGGCGACCAGCCAGTCGTATTTCCAGACGGGGTTTCCGCATTGCCGGCACTGCTTTCCGGTGGCCAGGAGTTGACCGCGGCAGACGGTGCAATCGCCCAACGCCGGTTGGAGGTCCAATTGCTTCTTGCGGAATTCCGCGGCGCGGACCCGATCGCCCCAGGCGATTGCCGTGGCGATCCACACCGAAATCGGAAACAGGTTGAACAACACCAAGGGCGCCCGCCGCGATTCCGGCAGGACCCGAGCCAGCACGTCGGTGAAGGCCAGCATCCGCTCGCGGGGCGATTTCGAGCCGTATTCGTCCAGCCGGGCCAAGGTGTCGGCGTCGATCGGCTCGCCCAGCAGCAGCCGCGCGAGCCAGCGCGAGTACCAATCGTCGGCCGTCGCGCGGGCGCCCAGTTCAACGACGGCCGCCCGCGACTCTGCGATCTGATACAGCGAAATATCCGTCTTCGCCGCCAGTTGAGTCTTCAGTTCCGAGATCGGCATCAACATCGAGTCCATGCCGACCGCCTGTTGCACGTCGCCGTGCAGTCGGCTGTAGAGCAGGTCTTGCAACAGGACGAGCCGTTGGTCGAGTTTTTCGGCCGCGCTTCGACCGTTATCTCGGCCGGTGCGAGCGTTAAACTCTTTCGCGGCCGCCGCGTACGCGCTCGCACGATGTTCGGGGTTCATCCTCGCGCTCCGTCGTTATGGGCGTCGCTCTTCCTGCCGATGTCACAGAGCGAAATCACCAACATCATCAAGAAGAACAGCGTGATCATCAGCAGCCCGATGTCCACGATATGTTCCGCCGAGAAGAGGAAAATCCCGACGGTCAGACCTCCGAACAGCAGGCAGATCGGCACGAGAAACACGCGCACCCACGCAGCGCCGCGCGTATTGAGAGAATGGTTTGGGTCCGCGTCGGCCCGTCTGCAGACGTAAGTGTATGCGGCGATGGCAAGCATCGAGGCCAGTCCGATCCCCGCGAACAGCGCCCACAACCAATACGGCTTGTAGGCGTCCCACAGCAGGCTGCGTGCGCCCCATTGATCGACGTGTACGGTCTTCTCGAAATAGGCCATCAGGTCGGCCTTGGGGATGGCGTCGACTTTGTCTTTGGCAAGATGCGCGGTGTTGACGAGGTAATCTCGGGCGAGGACCGATTTGTCGCCGAAGTATTCGTAGAGGTATCCGGCCAGGATGCTTCCGGTGGCCCATCCGATTCCGATGGTGAAGTTGGCGTAGCCCATGTACTGGCCTTCTCTTCCCGGCGGGGCGATGCTCGCCAGGTAGCGCAGTTTCGTGGGGCTGGCCATCATCTCGCCAAACGAGAAGATGGCGATCGCGGCGAGTATCCACCAGGCGTTCATGCTCAGGCCGAGTCCGAAAATGGCCACGGCCGAGATGGCAATGCCCACGATGATCGCGGTCAGCGAGCGCATCTTGCCCGTGAAATATGCCACCGCAAACGCCAGCAGGCAGATGAGCAAGGCGTTGAAGTTGAGGATCCACTCTTGGGTAATGTTGCCGCTTGGGAGGACCGGCACGAAATTCCTGGCCGTTTCTCCAAATACGCCGAACACGTTGACCAGCATGTCGGCCACGCCGCGTGAATCGATCCAATCGTCGATGAAATTCGGCAACAGATCGAAAAGCTGCATGAACATCAACCAGAAACCGGCAAAAGTGATCGTAAAGAAGAAAAGCCGCGGATCGAGCAGCCCCCGAAAGGCATTATAGAGCAACACCACGGGATTGGAACTCGATTCCCGCTCGGCATGGCGAGGCTCGCGAAAGAAGAACAACGGAATTAAGTTGAACAAAGCGCCGCCGGCGCAAGCTATGAACACGTACTCCCATTCCAACACGCGCAGGCTGCCGGCCACCAGCGGACCGAGGAATCCGCCCACGTTGACCATCTGATAAAAAACCCCCCAACCGAGCGAAGCCGAACTCTTCGGAATCTGGTTTGCGATCAGGCCCTGAACGCCCGGCTTGAATATGCCGGTGCCGATCGCCACCAAGATGGCGCCGGCAAATATGCACTCGTAAGTCCAATCCGCGCCCCGTGGTCTCGCTTCGCTCAGCGGCATTCCGCAAATATACTCGGAAATCCGAATCGAAAAGCCCATGACCAGGAAGCCGACGCTGGTTATCAGCGTATACGCCGCGATGCAGATCTTGTAGCCGAACCGGTCGGCAAAACCGCCGGAGAGCACGGGCACGAAACATTGGACCACGGCCCAAACCGCGTAGATCGTTCCCTTCTGAATCTGCGTCAGTTCCGGTCCGCCCGCGCCGATAGCCAAAACCATGAAGACCGGCAATCCGACCCGCACGCCGTAATAGGCGAAGCGCTCGACCAACTCGATCCAGTTGGCCACCCAGTAAATGTAACCAAACGAAGAAAACTGTTTTGTGAAAGAGTCTTTCGACAGGTCGGATTGGCTGTTCGGTGTGCTGCTCACTGGAACTGTTTCCCTCCGGTGTGTTCGGTTAGGCGATGTTCGTTGCAGAGCGGTCCGTTGCACGCTCCTGGGAGTTCTTACACAAGCGTATTCTCAGGCCACAGTGTACCGGCCGGCGAGGAAACCGGCAACACGTATGAAAATCACGTCGCGTCGTGGCGAGAAATGCGGATCGGAACCAAAGAGGGCCGTTCTTGCCACCCGAGATGGTTGCGGGCGGCGGCGGCGGCGGTTAGAATAGCCCCAATTATACACTTAGGGCCTGTAAAAGAATAAGTGGGTGATTTACACGTAGGACGGATTTCCTAATCCGTCCAGTTTTCGGGGACGGATTGGGAAATCCGTCCTAGTGCGCTTGTAAGTGTATCGAATCAGCAGGGTGGAAGTCCCTGTCGAAG
>JAHIKV010000117.1 GCA_018897395.1 Planctomycetota bacterium
AAAGCACCTTGAGGTGCGTTTTTCAGGTATTTGCAGGGCAAATGAATGGCGTGGAATCCGGTATTCCTATTCTGCGACGAATCGCCGGCGGCTTTCCGGCATTCATTTGCCCTGTTATGCCTCAGAAAACGCACGTCAACCCTGCCAACCAACCCCGTTCCTACCCACGAATTCTGCTGACGATCCCCCAATAAAACGGAGAATCCTCGTTGAGAGAGCTGTTCTGCAGTATCGGCCCGCGCGTGTTGTTGCTCCCGTTGGCAAAGCCTTTTATCCCCGCGTCGGCCAGCACGGAAGGGAGGAACCAGGTGAGGGAGGGGACGTCCGTGATAGAGGCGGTTTTGACGGGCACACCGTATTTCTTTTGCAAGCTCTTGGAAAAGTAAAGGGACCGGTAGAGTTCCTCTCCCGTGCATAGGCCGGTCAGGAGATTCAGATAGATGGCGCCAATGTCAACCTGGTCGCGCAAGGCTAAACTCGCCAGTTGGCGAGTCTTTGACGCGCTGCGCGACTTCAAGTAATTGTCGATCGACCACGCGACCTCGAAGTTGAACTTGTAGAATGGGAATCGGGAAATGAGCTCCATAACTTGATCGGTATTGCGACCATCGAGTTCCTGCACGTTCGGTTGAAGGTCGGTGAAGCCATTGTCGCTGTGGATCTTGAGTCCGGCAAAAATGCGCCAGCGTTTCTCCGGACGAAACTCACCTCTGAAGGTGCTGATTTTGCCGCCTGCCGCCACCTTGAGTTCATAAGGAACCGGCGTGGAGACCGCCGGCGCGTCCACCTCGATCACGCGCTCTCCGAAGTCATAACCGTCGTCCTCTTCTTCGCGAGCCACGGTTGTACCGCCGACTTTGAGATTTACGCCCACTCGTCCGAGAGGGCTGCGGTGATGCAGAACGACCTGGGTAATCTCCCTCAACCGGTTGCCACTTCGGCGGAAGAAGATGGTCGGCTCAACCGTGGCTTCCAGTTCGGCCGTTGCCCCACTCGACTTTTCGAGCGCCAGTGAGTCGTAAGAGAGGCCGCTGGCTTGGCTATGGGTACTGCCGCCGCCCAAAAAGGAGATGCCGATCTCGTTTTCGCCTTGCCGCAGGAAGGAAGGCTCGATCGGCACGCGCACCGACTGCTTGGCATGGCTGAAGCCCCATTGCCGCCCGTCGAGGTTCGGGCCGGCAACCGGCTGGATTCGAAAGAATCCGCGTTTGCCGTTGACATCGAGTTGCCCGGCGCGCGGCGCCAAGGCGTCAGAGAAACATTGGATTGCGAGGACCGGCGGAGATGCCGGAACCTGGTCCAGCCGAAAGCGAACTCTGTAGACCGGCGGGTCGTGGTCGGCGGAATCCTGTTTCTCCCGCCAATCCTTCCGGGGAGAACTCTTGCCAATCTCATAAGTCAACCCTTTAGACGAGCCTGAGGCGAACTCGTCGGAAAAGCCGTCGGTCTTGCCAATGCTCCAGATCACATTGGGCTCGCCCTCGGTCGCTGCCTGCGCTTGCGCCCCGGCGTTCTTGCCGGGCCCCTGTCCGATACTGAGAAAAGTTACGGCTGCAATCGCCGAAGCGAGCCAAAGCTGGCTTTGCCTACGCATTACGTCTCTCCTGACGCCCCCTTGCCACCAATATGTAAAGGGCCTGCGGGGCATGAAACAGGCTCCCGGTCAGATATGTTACGAGATTAAAACGCCTATTTTTGTACAACCACGGCGCAGGTGCGAGGCGCCAGCCGGACCCGCGCGGGCAGATTCTCAACAACGTCCTGCTGGAACGGTCGGAGTACCACCACCTGGCGGCCGGCGCCGCCCGGCCAAGTGACCTCGGCCGTTGCCTCCCGGTTGCCGTAGTTCACCACAACGCATGCCTTTCCCGGCTCCTCCATCCCCTCGAAGACCGAGTACCTTATGTCGCTGCCGGCCTTCACCGACGCCCCCAACGTGTCGCGGAAGCGGCCGTGGAAAAGCAGCTCCTTATGCTTAGCGCGGATTCGAATCAATTCGCGAACGTATTCCGACAGCGGGCGCGTCAGGGGCTCATCCATCGAATCGTTGTAATGCCGTGGCTGAACGGCCCACACCAGCCCATACCGCATGCCATTGTTCATCACATTAAAGTCTCCCGGGCCCTCGGCGCAAATGGTCGCCATCCACTCAGGGAACGTATAGCGGAGAGCCGGCGAGTGCATATCGATGTCGTTCATGCGCATATAGGAGACATCGACGAGCGGGAAGGCCCGATCCCACCAGATTTCCCCGGCCAAGGCGAATTCCGGATTGACCTTCCGCCCTTCTCGCTGGATATCTTTTAACATTGCTAGCTGTCCTTCAATCAAAGACCGATCCGGCGACGTGTTCAGAGCCGGGTTGAAATCGAGCCTGCCGATGATATTGGCTTTGTCCACTTGCAGACACTCGGCTCCGTCCTTAACCAGTTCGGTGAACTGGTCCACCAGCAGCTTTCGAACCTCTGGATGTGCGGGGCTGATCAGGGTCATGTTGTGCGGAGTGAGGTCTATGCGGGCACTGATGGTTCCTTCCCCCCATGCCCACAAGGGAAGATCATCCGCCCATCGGCCTCTAACCGTATAGCGATGAAGCTTGTCTTTAAACAGTGAAGTGGCGGTGTCCGCAAACTGGATGTTGGTCATGAGGATGGGATGAACGCCCATTCGCTTGATCTCCGCCAGCGCCCGACGAAACTCCTCCGGAGTGCCCAAGCGGGGATCTGGAGTGTATTGGGGATACCCGCGATCCTGCCCGCCGATCTGCCAGCCCACGATCTCGAACGTCGTTGCGCCATACTTCTTGGCGTCGGCCGCCAGTTTCGGTAAGTCCTTGAACTTGTATAGGATCACATCCTCGGGACTGGAAATAAGGATCGATTGCCAGGCCATTTCCTTGCGCAACCAGCTTGGCGGACGTCGCACCGGGAAGTGTTGGTCGAACCAGGCGCGGTACAGTTTGCTCCCTTCGTGCCAATCGCCACGGTGCATCTGGAGCACCACAGGGCCGGACCGAAAGGTTCCGTTCCTGGTGTAGGGATAATTCAACCACCCCATCGTGAACCCGATCGGTTCGCCGGCCGGCACATCTGCGGGGGTCGGCCAGGTGTCGCCGATCACGGCCGTCTTGCTGAAAGGCCTAAGTTCAAAGTACAGCGTCGAGAGACGTGACACCACATCATGGTTCGCGTAGTACAACCCCATGTCGGCTTTGCGGTTATAGAATTCCATCCAAGACATTGCCATCCCCGGGCCCCAGGCCCCGTAGAAGCGCGGATAGGAGAAACCTGCCGCTGAATAGCGGATTCCAAGATTCCCGCCTCCGTAGCCGCCGCCAACGAAACTACGGAAGACGTCCGGGGCGAGGTTGGAATTCACGCCAGGAACCAGGGACTCGGTATCCAGGCGGTTAACCAACCCTTGCTGTCCTCCTATGATGCCGAAGAACACCTCGACGACGGGCAAGCGGGTTGGATTCTCAACCTCTATGGAGAATTCGAGGTGGTCTCGAACGACCCGAATGTTGTATTGGACTTTGACGTCCACGGTCGCCCGACCGTTGCGAAGCGAATCATAGAAGCAGGTCACGCCGTCGGGAGTCTTTTCGATACGGCTGCAGTGCTGCTCTTGGCTGTGGAAGTAGTTCGCCTCGTAACCGGGCTCCGGCAACAAAATCCTGAAGTTCTCACCCAATCGGGCTTCCCGAATGACCTCCACTGCCGGATCTTTCCAGGTGAGGCCGATAAGATCTCCTGATCGTCGGTCCAGGCGCAGGGTGCAAAGGCGGGTTTGGACAATCTCCGTACCGTCGCTTGCCGAGGCGTCATGCTGCGCTCCCGCAGACATCAGGGCCGCAATGAAAAATGTACAGAATAAAACGGAAGTAAATATCATCGTTGCTCCTTATGAACAGTTTTGACATGAACAGTTTTGACGACGGTGATTTTCATAGATACTACAGCTCAATTGCAAGCGTGGCCGGCTTCGGCGAGGCGAGAATCGTCTTTCCGCCCGCCTTGAGGTAGGTACCACTGTAAACCATGGCTTGCTTGGGTTCTCCCTTTTCATCTCGCGTCAGGCAGAAGAGCGGAGCATCCGTCTCGACCTGCTCAAGCCCGCCTCCTGAGCCCGACAGGCGAAGGCCCACCAGGTCCACTCTGTGCCCTCCCTCACGAGACACTCTCACCCCAACCCATCCTTGCTTGCGTACTTCGTGGATCACCGGCTCGGTTCCACCCGCCGCAAAAGGATAGAGCACGGTTAAGAACCGTTGCCGCTTCTCATTCCGTGCGGGGGTGATCTCGAAATAGTCGGACCGCTCCAATTCCTTTTGTTTCTCCTGCGAGCTTTTCACCACGGTGAAGTCTTCGTTATAGGTTTTGTAGCCCTGTTTAATGGCCAGCCGGCACTCCTTCGGTTCGATCATCCGCACCGACAGGGCGGCCTTTCCTTTTCGGATCACGTACGCCTGGGTCTCCTGCTTCATCTCCCCGTCGTCTTGCTCCACGATCTTCCCCGCCAGACGCTTGATCTGCCCCTCGCCCCCTACGAGCACACTGCTGTGGGCCCGCGTGGTGTGGTAGTAGCCCAGATACTCCGGCATCTCGTACCCGCAAACACCGGAGTCAACCAGCAGCAACTCGTCGCGGCTGTACAGCACAAAGGAGTTGGCGTCGGCGTGAGAGTGGCCCGCCGTCACCCCGCACTTGAAGGCCAGCATCGTATCGTCGTGTCCCCAGCCGCTGCGCATGACCGCCACGCCCATGCCGGGATAGACCTTCACGGGAACCGCGCCCTCAGGCTCTTGCGGTTTGAGCGCCGGGTCGTACCATAGGTACGTGAAGGCCGGCATCTCGCAGTAGCGCAAGAGGGAGGCGTCGTTGAAGTTGTTCCGGCAGTTCTGCAGGAACCACTGAAGGCCCGAATGCCGCAGCCGCCGCGCCAGATAGGCCGTCACGTTCGGGCTGGTGGCAAAGCCCGCTCGGGAGTCCGAGAAGTTGACCCCCCGCATCCGATCTCCCATCCGGAAACTCGCGTTGAGGATCAGCCCGGCCACCTTTCGCATCAAATCCATCGGCAGGATCTCCACCCCGGTCTGCCGGCGATACGACTCCCCGAAGTAGAAGGAGGAGATCAACACCCCATCCATGTAATTCAGCCCCTCCCAGTAGCCTCCCTCCGAATCGAAGTTAGGCGGAAAGTAACTCCCTGCCCTTAAGTCTTGTTGTCTTTTGGGCAACACGGGCACCGTCCACCCCTCGAAGCGGAACCACCAGTCCGAAGCATCCTTGCACAGGCGGGCGTAACGTTCGGCAAGCGGGTGTTCCCGGTAAAGGGCCATGGTGGCTTCGCCGGCCAGGGCAACACTGACCTGCCAAAAGTTGTAATAGGGCCTCATGTGCGATGCTACCGGCAACCGAGTGAGCGGATCGGCGTAGTCCTGCACGATAGGTAGGATTCCTTTGTACAGGAGGCAGGTGCGCAGCCGGTGGCGCTCAGCCTCCGTCATGAAGTCGTAGAGCCAGTCGTAACCGCACGCTGCCAAGTGGCACAACCCGCCGGTTTCTATTTGCCCCCGCCAGGGCACCTCATAGTCCGTGCCGAAAAACCTGGGACTGGTCCAGAAATCCCAATCGCACAGCGCCATCAACAGATCGGTGGCTTTTCGCGCATGCGCCGTCACGCGATCCAGCGCCCAGGAGAGCGCGAGACTCCTGGAATAATGGAAGCTTTCATTTACCGCCATCCCTAAATTCTTTGCTCCTTTCCAATCTGTTGGCTTCATAAATTCTTGGGATCCAGGCCCCTTAGCCACCACTCATAACGATCGAAGTGCTCCCAGACCGGGTAGTAGTAAGGTCGGATGTCCGTCCATCGCCGGTGGATCGTGTCCCATTCCTTCAGGAAGTGCGGCAGGTAGGGTACATCCTTTCCGAGCGTCGGCAGATTGGCCATCGAGTATTCGGGCCGACTTGCGAACAGCGCCTTGATTTCGTAGAAGTGCTTCAGCGCTTCCTGGAAATGCGCGTTGGATCGCTCCGGATCGGCAAGCGAGCGATAGGCTTCGTAAAACTCAATGCATCCCTGCCAGCGGGCGACGGTGTAGTTCAGTTCCCAGAGGTCGTGCGCATAGAGGGAATCGTTCGGATGGTTCCGAGCCTGCGCCAGGGCCAGCTCGTGTGCCTTCGCCGCGAATTGATACTTCATGCGGTATCGCTCCAAGCGCTTGGCGATCCAGGCGTCAAGATCTTTGTCTCCGTCGCGCGCCTTGCGATAGAGCTCGGTTTCCGGCGGAAAACACGGAACGTGTCAACCGGTTTGAGACAACTGCTTTTCGGAATTAGTGTAGTGCGGTAGTGCTATGGCTCGGGTTTCCGGCCTATCGGCCGGGGGGTTGATCCAGACTTCACGAGGCAACGGCGGCGGTTTTCGCCGGCGTTGTCGGCCTGGCCGCCAGTTTGGATGCCGGTTGCGGTTGTGCCGAATGTAACGGTGCAATGGCCGCCGGACATTGGGCACTCAGCGGCCCGGCCTGTTGTTCGCCGCCGGGATACTGTCTGGCCCCCGGCTGTTGCGAGGATTCCCGACCTTGCTGCGACAACGCCTGGGCCGGCTATTGCCGGCACAAGGCGAAGGTCCAGGCGTTTTGGGCAAAAGTCGGCGCGCCGAAGCCCCCCCGTTGTCGGCCGGCCTTCTATCGTTATATCCCGTGGTTAGCCCCCAGTTGTGATGGGCCGTCGCCCACCGCGCAGCCCACGTCCGATGTCCCCCCCGCCCCACCGGTTAGCAATCGGACGGAAAACGACGCGTAAGCAGGTAGTCTGGGTAAACTACCGCGACTTTTTTGATCCTCACGATTCCAGCGTTTTTCTCGATTTTTCCGATTATCCGGCCGATAACTCCTGTTGAAAGTCTTTCCGACTCCAGCAGGAGGGAACTAGGATCGTGAAACGGATATTGCTGTTCGGTCTGTTGGGCGGCTTGTTGACCTTTGGTTCCGGTTGCGGGCTGATGCAGTCGATCTTCTGCTATCGTCCTTGCGTCACACGAGGAGACTGTGCCCCCGGATATGGATATTACAACGGGAAGTGCGGGGAAGATTGCGAGGGGATTTGCGGCCCGAGTTGGGGACCGGCACGCGCGCCGGTATATGCCCCGCGTCGGGCTTGGGTGAGCGACGATTGCGGCGTCGAGTGCGGCCGGCCTTGTCGCGGCCCGTATTGCCGCAGTTGCGACCCGGGTTGTGATCCCTGCTCTGATCCGTGCGGCGAGCGCTGCTACGGCCGTTGCTGGCATCGGGGGCCGCTCAGTTGTTTATTTGCCCTTATGTTTCGTGGTTCCTGGTGTGGGCCGACCTGCGGCGAGCGCTATTGGGGCGACTTCTACAGCGACCCGCCCGACTGCTGGGATCCCTGCGACTGCCACGGAAACTACACCGGCGGGAGCTGCCGCGATTGCGGCGAATACGGCGGCGCCACCGGATATTCTCGCTATTCCCGCGGCTATGCCGACGATGGCGCGCCCTTGGTCAAGGAAAATATCATCTCCCAAACGGATCGGGCGGTTGCCTCGTCGCCGAAACCGGCTCCCCGGCCCCACAAGGTCGTCAGGCGATAACCGCGCTGTCTCTCGAATACAGTCGCCAAGCCCACGGGTTGCAACCCGTGGGCTTTTTTTCTCTACCTCGGGAATTGGCCGATTGATCTGCCTCGCGCGCCGGGTCTGTTCTCAAGTCTTCCATGACTCACCCGCATTTCTCACCACTCGGGGACAATCTGGCACGGAGCGCTCAACACTAGCCCGAAGCGCAAGCGAGGGCAACCCGTTGTCCAACCCTCGCTTGCGCTTCGGGCTAGTGTTCGACTGGTGAGAAATGCGGACTAACCCTTCCTTGATTCGGTGGAAAATAGGCGACCCTCCTCAATAAGTGGCTGATGTCTCCGATTTTCCACCCACTCCCAAGGCGTTCACTTCCAGCGGGGAGATGTCCGGCCACCGCTGGACGGGATCGGCAAGGGAACCTACCATAAAGGGTTTGCTTCCGTGGAGGAAGGCGCCCCAATGAACCGCAACAAGCCCGATCGTGACGTGTCCGTTCTCGCCCGAGACATCCTCGGCTATCTGAACTTTTCCTCCGGCGCGTCCGACCCTCGGTTTCTCGGCAACCTGAACGAACTGTTCGCGGCGGTCGAACCGAAGGCGGACGAGGAGCCGGCGTGGCAGGCCGTCGGCGGAACCCTGCGGGCCGAGCTGCAAGCGGTCCGCGGCACGTCCGACGCCTTCCGACACGTCGAGCAGGCGGAAGCGGTGCTCGGCCTGGTCTTCGACGAGGCGCTGCCGGCCTATCGCCGGTTTCACCGCGACCTGTTGTTCCACCAGACTGAGACCGACCTGTTCCAACCGTTTTTCGCCGGCCGCGTCTGCGAGGCCGTGTTGCAGCAAGGGGGGCCGTGGCAAGAATCCGATCGCATCGTGTCGGCCGCGATTCGTCAACAGAACGATTATATCGGCCACCGGCCAGTCGCCGCGCTCCGCACGGAGCGGAAGATACAGCCCTACGAACACGAGTGGGTCCGTCCGATCCCGCTTTGGGTCCGCGGGGCGGGGGTCGCCGTCGGTCCATACGCCGAACTGGTGGAAACCGCCCTGGCCATTCTCGACGCCGCCGCCCCGTCGTTGCTCTTCGACGCCGCCTTCGACCTCGAGCAACTCGACGAACTGGCTTTCGACCCTCGGGCTTACGACTTCGACCATCCGATCAGCAAGCGGCCGAACTATCTTTTCGGCCAATGGGACATGAACAAGCTGGACGGCGACGGTCTTAGCCGCCGGTTCGTGTTGCAGCAGGCGACCCTCGACGCGTTGCTCGAACGGCTCGACGATCACGGCCGGCTGCCGCGCAAGCAGGTGTTGTTCGAGGAGGCGGCGGTGCTGGCCGGCACTATGCTGATGGGATCGGGCGTCAGCGGCAACCGGCCCGACGCACACGACTCGTCCGTCACGCTGGCCACCCTGCTGCCGAAGATCGCCGTCTACCGCGACGCCTTTTACGAGCAGATTCTCGACAAACTGAAAGGGCCGCACGCCGAACGTCTGCGGAAAGAAGCCGCACTGTTGCGTCAACCGCTGGGCGGCGCGCGGCAGCACTTCAACCATTTCATGACGCGGCGCCGGGCGCAACAGTTGCAGCACGTCCGCTTGGCCCAACTGTTCGCGGCACTCGGCTGCGAGGAAGAAGCAACTCGACACGCCGCGGTGGTCCCGGCGGCCTCGGCCCGGATGACCTGCGAAATGCACTGCCGCATGGCCGCCGCGGGGCTGGCGATCGATCGCGGCCGGCTCGTCGCGTCCGCCTCACAGTTACCCGTAATCGAGGACTTGCTGCACAGGGCGATCGAATGCGGGGCAATGGTCGATCCCTGGAACATATTGGGGTTCGGCGGACAGTACAGCCTCTTTCCCGCCGTGGAGAACAGCGTTTACGACCAGCGCGTCGACGAATTGCTCGACGTGATGAGCGACATTTTCATGCTTTACGGGCAAATCCATCGAGCGGCGGCCGCGGCCGGAGAGGTTTCGTTGCAACAAACGCTCTCGGCGAATCTTGCCGAGTTGGCCCGTTGGTGGGACCAGTTCGCCTCGGTCGAGGTCGGTTCGGTCGAGGGCATATCCGGCCAAGAAACGCTCGAATCGGTCGAGAGCGTTGCGGCCGCGATCGGGGCCTGGCACAAAGGGGGGAACGCCGCCGGCGACGTCGCTTTCTGGCGGAGGCACATCGAGCATTTCCGCTCGCCGAAAGCTTACGCCTTGGTCGTCGATACGCTGTTGGAGAGCCGCGATTTCGTCGCCGCCATGGGGCTGTTGGTCCAGTGGCTAAGTCAAGCCGACGAAATCCCGCTCGTGGAGGAAGATTACTCCTTCCACGATTTGGCGATGGCGTGGCTGGAAGACCTCTGGGAAACCGGCCCCGCCGGCAAGGCGGCCGATGAACCGTCGTCCAAATCAAAGCGAGGCGACCGGAGACGGAAAATACCGTCCGCGCCGTCCAAGGTCCCGCCGCAGCAGCACTGGCCCTTGACGCGAAAATACCTCGACTATCTCGAAGCCAACGCCGAGGACTACTGGCACGTGCCGCGATTCGAGATGGCCGCCGAAGTATTGGGAGAAGACGGGCGACGGGACGACGAGCAGGAATACGAGGAGTTCGAGGAAGACGACGAAGACGAATCGGACGACGAAGACGACCTGTTCGGAGCGGCATACGAGGACGTTACTTACCGCGACAGCGCGGATGACGGCGTGGAAGGCGAGATGTACGAAACCGGGCCGTCGGAGACCGAGTTCGAGCTGGTCGGCGAGGCCGAGCGGATCGTCAGCCGCTTGAATTTCCTGACCACCGTGGCGCAGTTGTGGAAGCTGGGCGCGACGGCGTCCGCCGCCGCCGAAGCCCCCGACCGAGACGAGTCGTTGGCCGGCTGGCTCGATCGGGCGGCTAATAACTACCGGCGGTTGCTCGACCTGCTGGACTGCGTGCATCGCCATCGGATTCCCCCGCCGCGCGGCAGCCAAGAGTCGTTGATGGAATACGACCGCCGAAGGAGCGTCAAGGAAACGCTGTTGGAGGAGATCATCCAGGCCAGTGCGGAGACGGCCGACGCCGCGCGGATGATCCGCGCTTCGATGGGCCGGCCGACGCCGGCCGAAAAGGCGGAAGCGTGGGAACGGCTGTCCGACGAGGCGCTGGCGCTGCTGTTGCGCGGCGACGTGGCCGGCCTGCGCCGAGTTTGGCCCAAGCTGCTCGGCGCGCTTGCCAAACGGCCGCTTCTCTACATGGCCATCAGCCGAGGCGGCAACCCGCGGCGGATCGTCGCTTCGCGCGGCCGGCAACGGGTCATTCGCCGCTTGTTGAATTGCATGCCCCGGCTGGGCCTGTTGAGCGAGACTTGCCGGCTGCTGGAGACCGCCCAACTGATGGAGTCCAGGCACCCGGTCGGCCCCGGGGCCATCACCGAGTTCGACACAGTTTTCGATACCGGTTGCCGGGCGATTGTCCGCTGCCTGGCCGTCTCTTCCGCCGAGTGGGGCGCCGACGCCGATAACGCTCTGGTCTCGTGCCTGGAAGAAGTCGTCGACGTTTTGATGCAGTGCTGGTTGACCCACAGCCGCCGCGTGCGGCTCTCGGTGCTGGAGACCGTCTCCGACGCGGCCCGTTGGCGCCGCCTGAAGCAATTCATCGAGCGTTACGGCGGCGACCTGTTCACGCAACGCTTCATGAACCTGGGAAACCTCCGCGGAATCCTCCACCAGGGCGCGGCGAACTACTTGGAAAATCTCCGCGAGGAACCGGAATCGGACGAAACGCCCCGTTTGTTGGACGAACTGGACGACGCGATCCCGCTGGACGAGGCCGCGCATTGGCTGGGCGTGGCCGTCGAGGCGGTGGTCGAAAACTATGGAAAATACGTCGACTACAACAGCATCACCACTCAATCCGACCGCGGAGACATGCTCTACACGTTGCTGGACTTCTTGCGGCTGGAGTCCGATTACGACCGGCTGGCCTGGAACCTGCGGCCGGTGATGCTTGCCCATCAGGTCTTGGTGCGCTGCGGTCGGTGTCGGGCGGCCGACACCTGGCGCTGCGCGGTCGCCGACCGCACCGCGCCGCTGGCCGACGAGCACCTGAAACACTTCGAGCGGCTCTCGAAGAAATACGGCATGCGGCTGCCGAGCGTCGCCGAACACCTGGCCGAACGGTTTGTCCTGTCGCTGGAGATCGACCGGCTCTGCGAGCCGATCCGTCCGGTGGTTGACGGACTGCGCGACGGCCGGCGGCCTCGGGCGCTCGGGGAACTCAAAAAGCGGATCGACCGGTTCACCGCGCGGCCCTCGGGCGCAGGCTATGAACTGCCCGGTTGGATCGAGGCCCTCGAAGAAGAGCTGGAGCAAGTCCAGTATGAACCGGCCGGCGAGGACGACGCTTTCGAGCCGCACATCCGCATCCCTCAGGTCCGGCTTTCGCCGGCGGAGTATCAAGGGCAGATAAAAAAGATGTACGACGACGAGGCAAAATGGGCCTTCGGCGACTGGCCGTAGTGCTCCGTCAATCGTGATTTGATGGGTTTCGTTGGGGTGGCAGTTGTACTGCCACCCCGATGGACGGTGATACGGGGCGGCAGTACAACTGCCGCCCCAACCTATCACTACACGATTGACAGAGCAGTAGGAATGTCCGCAACCAAATATCTCGTCTGGATTCACGACGCCGGTTCAGCACTTGGCCTCGATGATGCGGAACTTAATCCCCTTGATTCCCGCGCCGCCGTTGTGGAAGGTCAATCCGCGATAGCGGTAGTTCAAGAGTTTCTTATGGGTATGGCCGAAGTATACGTGCCGGACTCCGTTTCGGGGGCCTTGTTCGATGCTCTCCAAATACTTCATGATCCGCCGCACCACGATCCGTTTGGAGAATACCAAATGCGGCACCGGTTTGTGCAACCGCGTCAAAACCACGACGTCGTACATCTTGCTGAGGAAGGGGCCGCGACGCCGTCGGTCGAGCCACTGTTGGCGGGCCTCGGCCAGCATCCGCGCGTCCATCCGCCTCTCGGCCACGTCGCCGTGGAGAAACACGCTGTTGCCCAAACGGACGTAGTACCGATGCCACGATAAATTGGGAATCTGTTTTTCCAACCTCGTAAGCCGGTCGATCAGAACTTGATGATAGTCGTGGTTGCCCAGCACGAGGTGGAAACGGCACTTGTTGCATCGGGAGGTCAAGTCGTCCAGCCATCGGGCCGCCGACTCCACGGCCCTAAGCGTGGGGATGCGCGCCCAGCGGAAGTCGAAAATGTCGCCGCCGAGGACGAACGCCTCCACGCGAGACGCCGATTGGGCGATCTGCTCCAGATACCGATGCGCGTTCGAGCGGTTGGCGAATAGATGCAGGTCGGAAACGAAGAAGCATTTTGGCATGCGGTTATTATAGCAGATCGAGAAATTGCCAAGCGGCGGAGTTGCGAAACCGCAAGCGGTTGTTTCCACCCGCGATCCGCGACCCACTATCCACTACTTAAGCCCCGTCCCCTGCTTGACGGCGTCGCGGACGATGACGCCGGGATGGCGGGCGATCTTGTCGGTAAAGACCCGGGCGTCGGCGACGATCGGCTGCAACTCGCGGCTGACTCGTTCAATGTTCTTCGCCGCTCGGCAGAGGCTGTTATACAACTGCCGGTCGTTCAACAGCGATCCGAGCGATCCTTCTCCCCGCTCGATGCGGGACATGATCGTACGCATTAGCGTGGTGATCTCGCCGATGTTCTCCATGGCGATGGCAATCTGATCGACCGGGGCCTCTTCGCCCGGTCCGGCAGGCTGGCTGAACTTGCGCAAGGTCCGCTCGGTCATCTCGATGGTATCGACCATCCGCTCGATGGGCGTTCGGCCGTCCGGGCCGGAGCGCTGGGTGAGGGCCCGCAGGCTTTCGTCGGCCGAGCGGAACGTGTTGTTCATGCTGTCCAGCGTGTTGGGTAGCTTCTGCATGGCCTCGGCGAGTCTCTGTTGCGTCTCCTGGTCGCCGAGCACGATTCGGACGGCCTTTAACGACTCCGCGGCGTTTTCGAGCACCTCGCTGATGCGTCCTCGCTCCTCGTCGAGGATGTCTTCCACCTTTTTTGCGGCTGCCTTGAGCTGATCGCTGGCCTCCTTCAGCGCCAATCCGGTCTGGTTCACGGTGTTGATGGGGCCTTCCAGGGCCTTTTTCAAGCCGGTCGGATCGTCGGTTACTTCTCCGACCAGGATCGCGCCGGGCTTTATCGGCTCTCCGGAGCCCGGTTTGCCGGGCGATGGGACGAACACCAGGGAGGAGTCGCCCAACAGGTCTCTGGTAATACAGCAATTTTCATTTTGGTAAATCTTCTTGTCCCCATCGATCTTTGCCGTCACCATGACTTTCGAGTCTTGATCGATCAGGCGTACATTTTCCACCCGGCCGATAAGAATGCCGCTTTTTCGCACCGGCGTGCCCTTGGTTACGCTCCCGGCATAGTCGAATTGGACCTCGACCAAATAGTAGCGGCCGGGTATCAGGTTCGGCAACTTGCCGAACATCACCAGCAGGATGCCGGTGATGATCAACGTGGCCAGGAACATCACTCCCACCCGGAATTTCATGACGCGTTCGTCCATCGCTCATCTCCCGTTGAGTTGCCGCATTTCCATCAACCGTTCGCGGGCCTCGCCGCGGACGAATTGCGAGACGCGGTTGTCGGCGGCCTGCTCGATCCGGTCGGACGGCCCATCGTAGATTATCTGCGGCTCGTCGGCCCGCAACCGCGGAAGCGGATAAAGCATTACCACTCGGTCGGCCACCTTCCGCGCCGTGCGCATGTCGTGGGTGACCACGATGCTCGTGACCGGATGTTGCCGCCTGGTGCTGAGGATCAATTCGTTGATCACGTCGCTCATGATCGGGTCCAGTCCAGTGGTCGGCTCGTCGTAGAGCATGATTTCCGGCTCCAGGGCCAGCGCCCGGGCCAACCCCACCCGTTTCCTCATGCCGCCGGAAAGCTCCGCCGGCTTCTTGCCCAAGATGTTCTCGGGCAACCCCACCTCGGCCAAGCGGGCCAATACGACATTGCGAATCTCATTGGCCCCTTTGTTAGTGTGCTGCCGCAGCGAAAAGCCGATGTTCTGCGCGATCGTCATGCTGTCGAACAGCGCCGCCTGCTGGAAAAGGAAGCCGAAGCGGATCCGCTGTCCGGTCAGCTCCCTCTCGCTCAGTTCGGCGAGGTTGCGGCCGTCGAAACGGACCGAGCCGCGCGTCGGCCGAAGCAATCCGATGATCGTTTTCAGCAACACCGTCTTGCCGCACCCGCTCTCGCCGATCACCGCCAGCGTCTTTCCGCGGGAAACCGTCAGATCGATGTCGCGGAGCACGTGTTGACGGCCGAAATCGACCTTGACCCCCTCCATTTGGATCAAGGGGCGACGGGAATCGGAGATGTGGGTTGCGGTAGCGACCATGACAATCTTCATGAAGCGACCGTTGGTCGCGCCACGTACGGCGACCAACACAGCGCGGCTTTATGTTAAAACAGTTTCGGCGCCTCCGGCCAGAGAGCATAATATATCCCGTCCAGGGCAATCCCCAACAACAAGTCCAACAGCAATATCATCACGAATGAATAGACGAAGGCGGTGGTGGCGGCGCGGCCGACTCCCTCCGCGCCCGGATCGCAATTGAAACCGCGATAACAAGCGATAATCGCGATGGCGGCGCCGAAGAACAGGCTCTTGAACACGCCCACGAACAGATCGAAGTTTCCGACGAAATGGCGCGAGTTTTCCAGATAATGATGCGAGTCGATGCCCAGCAGATACACGGCGTAGAAGAAGGCCCCGGCCACGCCCATGAAGTCGGCCATGATCGTCAGCGCCGGGATCAGCATCAGGCAGCCGAGGAACCGCGGCACGACGAGGTAGTGGATCGGATTTGCACCCATCGTGACCAGTGCGTCGATCTGTTCGGTGACGCGCATGGTGCCGAGTTCCGCGGCCATGGCGCTACCCACCCGGCCGGCCAGCATCGTGGCGGCCAGCACCGGTCCAAGCTCGCGGACCAACGACATGTTGATGACCGCGCCGAGCTTCGCCTCCAAGTGCATGTTGCGAAATTGCACGTAGCTCTGCACGACCAGCACCATTCCGATGAAGGTGCCCGTCAACGCCACCACCGGCAGACTCAACACGCCGATCTGGTAGAAGTTCGGAAGAATGGTCTCCTTGCGAGGCAGACGGACCAACAGCCATCCAAAGGTGCGCAAGGAGAACGTTGCGATGTTGCCCAAGCCGATGAGCCAATCGATCAACACCCCGCCGAAGTCGGCGATCCAATCGACCGCCGCGCCCAGCGGCCCGCCGAACGCGGATCTCGGATCTCGGATCTCGGATGTCGGATTGGTTTCCATCGGTCAATTCCGCTCTGGCGAACCGCCGAGCTTAATCGGAAAGCCCACACTAGCCCGAAGCGCAAGCAAAGAAATTGCGTTGCTTTTGTTCCTCGCTTGCGCTTCGGGCAAATGCAACTACTGGAGCACAAGTTTTCTGACTAAGGCTAATTCTTGGGGGTATGTCCATACCGCCCGCGCAGTTTGGGGCATCCCTTCTCCCCATAACTTCGTCGCGGCGACGCTGCGGCTTGAAGGAAGTTTGTCGTTTGGCCGGTTTTTGCCGATCGGGCAAGATGGGAGACGTGGGGGTGCGGCCTCTTGCGGCCCATTGGGAGTGTACTGGCCCCAAGAAACTGGACCACGACTTTTAGGCTGAATGTTGAATGTCGTGTAGGAATGGCGAGTGCCGCACAACGACGACCGGGGGCCGCTGCCTCTTGTGGGCAATGCAACTACGCCATTGGCATGGAATCGCAAGTCTCTTGGAGACATTGAGTTAGGTTTTTTCTGTCGTGGGCGCTAATTTGGATATCGGGTGGGTTGCCACGACCCTTTCTGCCGATATGCCGATATGATATAATGCGGAGTGCATTTCGCTCGGTGCCGGCGGCGGTCGCAGAAAATACCGCAAAATACCGCGAGGAAAAAAATCTCGCCGCGGATGTCCGTTAGCTGTTGACATGTCTCGGGCGGAGTGATAATCTAAGTGTTTCGCCAATTCGCAAAGCGGGTTGGCCGTGTGTTCTTTGACAATTTGGTAGTGGTAATGAAGTGGCATCTTAAAGTGTGAACCACGTCGGCGCAATGTGCGTCGCGCGTGGCTCCAAGGGCACTTAGAAGCATTCGTTGCTCGGGTTGAACGGCAATCTCATTCCGCCGAGGGCTGGTCGTTTTTGGCCAGCGAGGGCTGGTCGCTTCAGCGACCAGTCTTACTGGAATGAACGTTGTTTTTCGATCCGTTAGCGGGCCCATGTGAAACGGTGCTCCCTTTCGGGAGCGTTGGATTCATGTGGCCAAGCTACTAAGGGCACATGGGGGATGTCTTGGCGTCAGGAGCCGATGAAGGGCGTGGAAGACTGCGATAAGCCCGGGGGAGTTGTCAAACGAGCGTTGATCCCGGGATTCCCGAATTAGCATACGCTGAATCCATAGGCGTATGCCGCCAACACGGTGAACCGAAACATCCAAGTAACCGTTGGAAAAGAAAGAAAACTCGATTTCCCCAGTAGCGGCGAGCGAAAAGGAAAGAGCCCAAACCGCGGGGGTTTTCCCCTGCGGGGTTGTAGGGCCTCTCACATGAGAGTTACCAAGCTGCCAGCTAGCGGAACTGTCTGGAAAGGCAGGCCATAGACGGTGACAGCCCGGTACGCGGCAGTGGTGCAGCCTCTCGAGGGGTACCTGAGTAGGTCGGGCCACGTGGAATCCCGACTGAATCCGCGGGGACCATCCCGCAAGGCTAAATACTCCCTGACGACCGATAGCGAACTCAGTAGGGCGACTGAAAGATGGGAAGAACCCCTGCTAGGGGAGGATACTGAACCTGAAACCATGTGCCTACAAGCGGTCGGAGCGCTATGGCGAGTTTACTCGCAATGCGTGACGGCGTGCCTTTTGTATAATGATCCGGCGAGTTACCGTCCGCGGCAGGTTAAGGCCTTACGGGCCGGAGCCATAGGGAAACCGAGTCTTAATAGGGCGCACTGAAGTCGATGGCGGTAGACGCGAATCTGCGTGAACTACCCATGAGCAGGTTGAATCGCGGGTTAAACCGCGTGGAGGACCGAACCCACTTGGGTTGAAAACCGAGGGGATGACTTGTGGGGAGGAGTGAAAGTCTAATCAAACGCAGGGATAGCTCGTTCTCTCCGAAATAGCTTTAGGGCTAGCCTTGAGCCACTACGCACCGGGGGTAGAGATACTGAATCGGGTTGGGGGTCTTCCCAGACTACCCTCCTGAACCAAACTCCGAATACCGGTGCGACTATCTCAGGAGTCAGTCCGCGAGGGATAAGCTTCGCGGACGAGAGGGAAACAACCCAGACCACCTGCTAAGGCCCCGAAGTCGGGCTTAGTCACTAAGGAAGTTGAATTGCCGAGACAGCCAGGATGTTGGCTTAGAAGCAGCCATCATTTAAAAAGTGCGTAACAGCTTACTGGCCGAGCAGTTCTGCGCCGATAATGAACGGGAGTAAGCCCGACGCCGAAGCAGTGGATGCGTAGGGACTAGGGACTAGCGGCTAGGGACTAGAGACAAGGGATTAGGGATTAGGGATTAGGGAACGATGAGCTTTCATCGGTTCGCTTTCCCCTCTCCCCTCTCCCCTCGTCTCTGGAACCTAGTCTCCAGTCCCTAGCCCCTGCCGTGGTAGGAGAGCGCTGAAGATCAGATACGAGCCGTACCGTAAGGAGCGGTGTTGGGGTCTTCAGGTGATTATGCCGGAATGAGTAACGATAAGACAGGTGAGAATCCTGTCCGCCGAAAGCCTAAGGTTTCCTGGGGAAGGTAATTCCGCCCAGGGTTAGCCGGTACCTTAGTCGAGGCCGAAAGGCGTAGACGATGGAGAGCAGGTCAACATTCCTGCGCCGCCGGAGTGGACCGATGGAGGGACGGCGTCTGGAGGGTGAGCGGTACGAGTAGAAATGTCCGTGGACCGTCTTGAGGTGAGGGATAGGCAAATCCGCCCTCGCAAGCCAAGAGCCGGGACCGAACGCATTTACGTTCGTGAAGTCATCCAAATGACGTCCAAGAAAAGCTCCTAAGGGTTGAAGCTCCAGCGACCGTACTAAAACTGACACAGGTAGGCGAGACGAGTAGTCTAAGGCGCTCGGGAGAACACTGGTTAAGGAACTCTGCAAAATGACCCCGTAAGTTCGCAATAAGGGGTGCCCTCGGGGGTTTTTTATTAAAGGCTCCTGGGGGCCACAGTAAATCGAGAGCTGCGACTGTTTATCAAAAACACAGGACTCTGCCAACTCGCAAGAGGATGTATAGAGTCTGACGCCTGCCCGGTGCCGGTAGGTTAAGGAAGAGGGTTAGCCGTAAGGTGAAGCTCGCGACCGAAGCCCCGGTAAACGGCGGCCGTAACTATGAACCACTCGTAGTTGTAAAATTCGGCTATATGCTGGAAAACCTGAGTATCCGACGGTACTCGCTTGGTCCCTGCCCGCGTAGGGTGCGTGAAACGCACCTGTTCGCGGAATCAAACAAGCAGTGACAATCCGTTCGGTGCAGGCAATCAGCAGGAAAGGCCGTCATGTTCAAAGTCGATCAGGTTCCAGATGCCCTCGGGTACTATTTCGCCGGTTTCGTGGACGGAGAAGGCAGTTTTCATCTGACCTTCCGCCGTCGGCCGGACTACAAGTTGCCCTGGAAAGTGTCGTTGTGCCTAAACGTGTCCCAAAAGGATCGCGTCATTCTGGCACTAATCAAGCGGCATCTCCAATGCGGCACGATTCGCTACAAAAGCGATGATGTCTGGATGTTCGAGGTAAATAACCTTAACGCGATCCGGGGAAATGTCATTCCATTCTTCAATCGGTTCGGCTTTCTCTCCGCCAAAAAGAAACGCGACTTCGCGATCTTTTCGCAAATGGCGGAGTTGATGGCCGGCGGTTCGCACCTCAACAAGAAAGGCATCGCCCAATTGTTGCGGTTGCGGCGGAAGATGAATGACGGCGGAAAACGCAAGTACTCCGAGGACACGATCCTGGCGGCGTTTGAGACGACGGAATCCCCAGAGACTACACGCCGAACTTTGACGCCTAACGGTGGCGTTGAAGATGATATAGTCCGATCTGCAGGGCGACCTGCAGAGTCGAGCAGAAATGGCTCGACCCATCCGAATCTTTCGGGTGAGTAACAAATTGGACGGTCCTAAGGTTAACTATCAGCTAGCCTTAGTAAAATCTGGCTATTTGCTGGGAAGTCTGAGTATCCGGCGCTACTCGCCGCGACTGCGGCAGTGACAATGCGACCGGTGCAGGTAATCAGCAGGAAAGGCCAAGAAACACAAGTTTCTTGGAATCCTCAGAGACTATATGCCAGACTTCACTGTTAGTGAAGAAGATATAGTCCGAGCTGCATGGCGACATGCAGAGGCCGGCGGAAACGATCGGTCCCTCGCGGTTCAATTTGCAATTTGCAATTTGCATTTTTCAATTTGCAATTTCGAGCGTAACAAAGCTGAGCGAAGTTCCTTGTCGGGTAAGTTCCGACCTGCATGAATGGCGTAACGACAGCTCTACTGTCTCAACCAGTGACCCGGTGAAATTGTAGCCGTGGTGAAGATGCCACGTTCCCGCAGCTAGACG
>JAHIKV010000118.1 GCA_018897395.1 Planctomycetota bacterium
GTCAACGCTTCACCCGCCATGTTACCATGACCGGCGCATGACTCAGGGTCAGGATGGTTCGCTACTCCTTTCCCGTGCGGCTCTTTCATCCGCTACTCCATGCCGGCTTTAACCGGCGCTTTCGCTGCGTCCCCGTTTCAATTCCGTTCTACTCTAAGAACGTGTTTTAAAATCATTCATTTAGCCCGCCGTGAATACACGGCGGGCCGGATTGACCGTGAAAAACCGCTTGCCCCGGGTGTATTCACCCTGGGCTAAATACGGATATTTCAATTTCAAAACACCTTCTAAGGTCTCGGCGACTTCGGCGGCACAACCTGCACGGAGGCGCGGACCTCGACGGGGACCGTGCCGGGGAGATCGGTTTTGATGCGGATCGTCGTTTCCGCCCTGCCGAGAGCGGCCTCGGATCCATCGGCGAGAAAAGTGACCGGGACGATGTGTAGGGTCTTGGCTTGATCGCTCGTTCGGCACTGGAAGTGCCGGTCGCTTGAGCGCACGGCAAGAATGTGAAACGCCGAGTGGCCCTGGACGACGAGGTTTCGCGTGACGGGCCGGCCGACCTCCGCCAATCCCATCGACAGCGGCGACGGCCGAACGCTTAGCGCGGAGGTCACCACCCCCTCGACGGCGACCGGCACACGCGCGGAGCGGGCGTCGCGGTCGTTCGTGACCAACACCAAGTGGTCCCGGATGTATCCCGGCGGCGCGTCTTTTTTGAGCGTTACGGTGAGGTTGTAGGCGACCTTTCCCGCCGCACGGCCGGTTTCCACGACGCCGGCCTCGACGTGAGGATTGGCGCATTCGACGCGCTCGATCCGCCAGTCGCCGCGGCCGGCATAGCTGATTCTTAGAGTTCGGGTCGCTCCCGCTGCTTGGCCGACCGACCCGAACTCGGCGGCGCCCGGCTGCACCACGACGTCGCCGCGGATGTAGACGTAGACGTGCAGTTGGACCTCCGCGTGAAACGGCAGGTCGAAGACGACCGTGATCGTCGAGTCCTTGCGTCCCAGATATCCCCGAGTGTCCATCGCGACGACGATCTCGGCTTTCTCCCAGGTTTTCAGCGTACGCTTGGCGGTTTCCGCCTTGGAGCATCCGCAACTCGACGAGATGGACTGGATGTGGACGTCTTCCTCGTAGATGTTTTCGACCGCGAAGCGGTGTTCGACCTTTGCCCCGCGGGCGACGACGCCGAAATCTTGCGTGGTTTTGCCGTCGAACATCGCCCGCGCCCAACCCTGGCCACGGGCGGCGGGGGCAAGCAGCATCCAGGCCAGGATCGCGCCGACGGCAATGGTTCCGTGCGAACTTCTCATGGTTGCAATTTTTCGGTTTATTGAACGTGCTTTAAGCCGCTCCCGTCACGTTGCCGGCGAACTTTACGCCGTCGACGGCCGTCTTTCCGTAAAAGTCGCAGCCGGCGTTTTCGCGGAGCAGGTCGCTGGCCGCCGCGCCGCCGACCATGATCGAAACCTCCTGCCGATACCCCGATTCCTCGATCGCCTTCACGGTGGCGATCACCGACTTGAAGCAGGTGGTCAGCAGGACGCTCATTCCCACCACTTGCGGCTTGTGTTCGGCGATGGCCTCGACGAACTTTTCGGGCGGAACGTCGACGCCCAAATCGACGACCTCGAATCCCACGCCGCGGAGCATGGTCGCCACGATGTCCTTGCCGATGTCGTGGACGTCGTGTTGGACGGAGCCAAGCACGACCGTTCCGCGCGAGGCGGCCGCCTGGACTTTCTCCAGCAGCGGCTTGAGTTCGGCCGCCACGGATTTCATAATCATTCCGGCGAACATCAGGTCGGGCAAAAAGCACTCGCCGGCGGCGAAGCGGTTGCCCAACTCGACCATGCCGCGGTTGCACTCGGCGAGAACGTCCACCGCGGAGACGCCCGCGCCGAGTTGCTCGCGGACCAGTTCCATAACCCGATCTTCCCGCGCGGCGGCCACGGCCTCGAAGAGGCTATCTGATTCGCTCATTGTTCCTCGCTTTTCGCCCATACAAAGCAAAGTAGGGTGCGTCCGCGACGCACCAATATTTTGTCTTGGTTGCGGTGCGTCGCGGACGCACCAATATTTTGTCTTGGTTGCGGTGCGTCGCGGACGCACCCTACATTACTAATGGCTCAAAACGACAGCAAAACCTGCCAAATGTACATGTAGCCGAAACCGTCCACCTCCTCCCAGACCCGTTTGACGAGTTCCTCGTCGCCGGTGATTTTCGGATACTCCTTGCGCTTCTCATCCCAGGTGACGCAAGTTCCCGGCGGACGGTCGACTTTCTGCTGGTCGGTCATGTCAATATGCTCCATACTCGCGGGTGAACTCGGTCATTGCCCGGAGGTTTTCCACTTTCGTGTCGTCTTGCATGATCGCACTGGCGTCCATGATGTATCCGCCGTCGCGGGCCACGCCGTCGATCACTCGCTTGCAGCACTCGCGGACCTCGTCCGGCGTGCCGAAAGCCAGCAGGTCGTTGGGTATTCCTCCGCTGATGCAGAACTTATCGCCCACGGCCTTGTGGACCTCGAAAATGTCTCCGCGATCGACGTGATAGACGATGCTCCGTTCGGGCAGCTCCGCGATCCACTTCAGTACCGGGTTCCACTCCCCCTCGGCATAGAGCAACGTCTGATGGCCGCGCGACCAAAGCTCCTCGATGATCCACTTCAGCGTGGGCCAGTAGTATTGCTCGAACTGGTTGGGCGAAAGGAAGGGGGGGCAGCCGCGGTGCAGCCACAGTCCGATGGGCACGTTTTTCTTCGGGTCGGCGCCGCTCAGCGCGACTTGCAACAGGTGCGGCGCCAGCGCCTCGCAGGCCGCCTGGACCTTTTTCGGCTGTCGGAACAGGTCCGTACACATCCCTTTGTATCCCCGCAGCTTGTCGGCCAGGATGTCCAACGGGGCCTTCAGAATCCCCGAGATCGCCGAGACCGTGCCAGATTCGCTCCGCAGCAGCGCGGCTTGCGTGCCGAAGCCGCCGAAGTAGCCGAGCATCGCCATGCCGCCCTTGAGGAACGAGAGGTTGTTGCGGAGACTGGTCGGCTCGCCGATCGGGCTGACATCCCTCGACACACGCGGCAGCCACACGTTGAACAGGTAGCCGGTCGGGTCCGCGATCAACAGGTCGTATTCGTCCGGCCGCATCCAAGCCTCGTCCTCGGGCGGCTCGCGGTATTGAAAGCCGGTGTCGGGCGGGAGATCGATGCCCGGCGTCGCGTAATACTTCAGGCCGATCGCTTGCGTCAGGCCGCTCCAACCGTAGACCATGTTGCCGACCACCGCGTCCCAGTCGAAGTCGGCGGCGCACTTCCGCGCGGCGGCGAACGCCTTCTGGTAGTCTTGCGTGACCTCCTGGATTGTGTAGCCCGCGTATTTTGCCGTGAACTCGGCGACAAAAGGCCGAATGGGAATCCGGTCCGGCTTCTCGTTCCGCATCGCCGTCACGTAGCGGTCGAGCCGTTGCCGGTAAAGTTGTTCCATATCGGAAGGCATGGCATTATAGTTAATGTGAGGGGTGTCCTGGCTTAATGTATTTGCGCCGCTCATGAGTACGCAGCGAACACGCGGCTGGATTATCGCCAATATGCCAGAGCCGCCCTAACGTGTCAATTGACAGGGGGACATCTCTCGGAGGGTTGCCACCCGTATTGGGAGCCCGCCGGTAGCTTGACGCCAATGAGCCGCGCCGATTAGAATTAGAATGTGGTGGTCGTGTTCGTTGAGGTATCCGTAATGTCTATCTCGTCTTCAATAATCGGACAATTCATTCCGGCCGCGATGCCGCCGGAGCCCGTCTGCCGGCTCGCGGTGTCGCAGTACCACGAGATGATCGCCGCCGGCATCCTCGCCGATGGCGACCCCTTGGAGTTCCTCGAGGGATGGCTTGTACCGACAATGGTAAAGAACCCACCGCACTCCACGGCAATCTATGTAACAACGAAGCTGCTGGAGCAGGTGCTGCCCGCGGGCTGGCATGTCCGCTCGGAACAGCCGGTCACTTCGGAGGACAGCGAGCCGGAGCCGGACGTAGCCGTCGTCTGCGGCGGTCCCGAGCAATACGGGCGGTGTCACCCTGGGCCCCGAGACGTCGCGCTGGTTGTCGAAGTGGCCGATGCAAGCCTTTGCCGCGACCGCTCGACCAAGAAGCGGATCTACGCTCGCGCCGGCATCCCGGTTTATTGGATCGTCAATATGCCGGAGCGGCGGATCGAGGTGTACTCCGACCCGACCGGCCCGGGCGAATCTCCCGACTACCGCCGGCACGAGGATTACGCCGCCGGGGCGGAAGTGCCGGTATTGATCGAAGGCCATGAAGCCGGCAGCATTCCCGTTGCCGCATTGTTGCCCGACAACGGTTGACACCCGCGGTCTCGGCGTCATAATTCGGTGGATTTTCAAGAGAACCGAGAAAGGGTTGAGTTGATGGGACGCCAGGGAGCCGAACGATCCAAGCTCAGCGACGGCGGCCACAAGGCGCGTCGATTGCAACCATGACGGCCCGCCGCCGTTCGCTGCAGCGCATGGTTAGGCCACAGCTTTCTCATGGTGTCCTCTGGCTGCGCGAACAAACTCCTCGAACTCCAACGGGCCAGCGAATGCCCGACGGGGAACGATGATGGCAGCCAATGCGTTGGTGTAGATGTAGGCGTGCTCATCTGCTGCGGCGACTCTCTCAACCGCACGCCATGCTGTCGAGGTCTGCCCATGCTCGCTGGAGTCGGTAACGGTCTCTGGTGAAATCGTGACGCGGTGACGACTGAACAAACCCCGATTCTGTCCCTCGCTCACCATGCCATCGACAATCTTGCGCAGTTTGCGGCGATACGCCCACGGGAAGTAGAGCAGGTAGAGTGGCACGCCGCTGAACAACGGCAGCAAATCGAGGAACGTCCGCAGAGGTGTGCCACGCTCTCGGTCTGCCAGATACCAAATGCCAGTGCAAATGAACAACAAGATGAACGCCGGGACGAACCACAAACGCAGATACTGCCGACGGGCGGTCGGCGAGTGACGGTGGTGGTAGAGATTGAATGCGCTCAAATCGTCCTTCGTGATTTCATATTCGGCGGTCATGGCATCGGATTGCGAGAGACGTGGTGCTGGAAGTCGAAACGAAGTCGAAACGGGTTAAGTCGAAACGGGGACGTAAGTCGAAACGTAAGTCGAAACGGGGACGCAGCTAGTTTTGTCCACTCAAGCTTGCCAATACTAGCTGCGGCCCCGTTTCAACTCCTGTAAGGTGATTTCCACTTCTGTCAGCATAGGCGGGCGCACGCGCCGCCGCAAGTGAGAGTCGAAACGAGTCGAAACGAACGAGTCGAAACGGGGACGCAGCTAGTTTTGCGAGTCGAAACGGGGACGCAGCTAGTTTTGTACACTCCAGCTTGCCAATACTAGCTGCGTCCCCGTTTCAACTCGTCCGTTTCAACTCGTTTCAACTCCGCGTTTCAACTCCGTTTCAACTCCCCAGGGTGAAGCGTGAATGGCGCGTCCGAATTGCCGCCCCGCACCGGGCGGAGAAGCATAGCGGCGGTTCGCTGTAGCGCGTACGCTCGAATCCCTGGTTCACCATTCTTGCCCTTCACGCCGTGACGAGGGCGTGAACCTCCCGGTCCAACCTGTCCCCGATCCGATCTTCCTCCTGTGCGAGATCGAAGTGCGCTTGAAGGTTGAGCCAGAACTGCGGTGAGACGCCGAAGTAGCGGCCCAGACGCAGGGCGGTGTCGGCGGTGATGCACCTCTGCCCATGGACAATCTCGTTGATCCGGCGGGGAGGGACGCTGATGTCCTTCGCCAGTCGGTACTGAGAAATGCTCATGGGCTTGAGGAACTCTTCCATGAGAACCTCGCCGGGATGGATAGGGGATGTCTTCTTCTTTCTCATGTTCATACTCCTAGTGATAGTCCACGATTTCTACGTCATAGGCATTGCCATCGTGCCACCGAAAGCAAATACGCCATTGGTCGTTCATGCGGATGCTGTGTTGTCCCAATCTGTTTCCGCTCAGGGCTTCCAGTCGATTTCCCGGAGGCACACGCAACGAGTTGAGGTCCGGCGCCGCATCGATCATCAAGAGTTTCCGCATGGCCGCTCGCTGGATGTTATGAGGCGGTTTTCGCGCATGCTCCCGCTGGAATACCTTTTCGGCATCTTTGCACCCGAACGATTTAATCATAATTCTAACATAACGCAGCGCGTTAATAATGTCAAGCGTTATTTGTGTCTTTATGACGAACGAAAGTCGAAACGGGGAAAGTCGAAACGGGGAAAGTCGAAACGGGGACGCAGCTAGTTTTGTCCACTCCAGCTTGCCAATACTAGCTGCGTCCCCGTTTCAACTCTTCCTGTTTCAACTCTCGTTTCAACTCTGATTGATCCATTGCTGAAAGGACAGTGGGAACCATCCCATGACCGGTGTCGCAGGCGTGGCTGGTGTGGCCGGCGTTGCGGGAGTTGCAGGCGGGGGTGGCGTCGCCGGCGTTGCGGGAGTCGCTGGCGTGGGTGGAGTTGCTGTTCCAGCAACCGCGCCGTTGGGATTCCAGATGACTACTCGGCCTGAAGTGTCACGACACACAAGGTCTCCCATCGGGCCAAGCCACGAGCCCCTGCGCGTCGACCACACGTTGCCCCCGGAAATGTACGCTACCCACCGAAGGGACGTGTCGAACAGGTTTCCCCCGTTCGGTTCAAGCCAGGCTACAAGGTCGCATGACCGATCAAATAGCGGAAGCATAGTGTCATCTCCTTATTGCGTTTCTGGCCAACAGGTATTCGACCGCCGAAGTGCGGTAAGCCTTTACCGCATTTTCGCAGCCGAGCATGGCATTGTCAACCTTGATGCCTTATACTGGCAAATGAGTTGCGACGGATCGCGCGGGTGGCACTCTACGCCGTTAACCCTTTGGGAAAATGTGAAAAAATGGTCTTGATGCGTTAGCCACTTTCTGGGATTTGCGCAGTTTACCACAAACTCGCACCCCGAAAGGAATCGGCGATGACGCATCAAGACCAAGGAC
>JAHIKV010000346.1 GCA_018897395.1 Planctomycetota bacterium
CCCAGGAGTGATAGATGGCCAGTCGCACCCGTTCGCGGGCGGCTCCCAGGAACTGTCCGGCCAGTTGTACGCGCCGGGCGGCTTCGCCCATCGCCGGCCAGGTCTCGTTCAACGGGTAGCCAGGTCCCCCGCCCGGGGACTGGCCATAGGCGTGTCCGATCCAACCGAGTTTCCAGATCGCCATCAGCCGTGTGAAATGCGCGAGCTTAACTGCGGTGGGATCGTAATCCCAGGAATTGCTGTAGCCGACGCCGGCGGGATGATGTTTGCCGATCGAGACGGCCAGCCGCAGGGTGTAACACATGCTTTTCTCGAAGGAGAAGGCGCCGTCGGTAAAACCGCCGGACAGGTTCCGGGCCAATTCAAAATAATCCGAACAGCCGACGAAAACGTCGTTGACACAGGCCTCTCCAGCCCACGTGTGATGGATCCCGGAGAAGAGGTCCTTCCCGAAAAGACGCCGGGACTTGGCGACAAACCGGGACTGGGCATCGAACAGGGCTTGGTTCAGCGAACGGAAATAGTCATGCCGCACCCGCCGGCTTTCGGCTCCTTGGTCTTCGTCCAGCCACGGCAAGCGGTCGCATAAGTCGTAACCGTTCTCCTTCTGAAACCGCCGCAGGAAAGGCACGCTCACTTTGTACCGGTTCCAGCCGCCCACGCTGCTGACACCGTGAAAACCCGGCTCATCCCAAGCCACGCCATCCAGAGGGATGTGCCGGTATTTTTCCAGCAGCCGGTCCAGGTACCGGGATACGCGCGGCGACTCGTAGTCCGGTTCCGACACCCTGAAAGTCACGTAGAGCACCACCGGACCATCGGCCTGGCCCCGGACCGTTCCGGTCACTCGTACCGTGTTTTCGGGGGCGCAGTGCCAATCGGTCGTGTCGTCCAGCCACGTCTGGCGTTCCGCCGTGAAGGTGGCGGCAAACGAACGCAGGCGCACTATCCCGCGGGTCGTGCTCCGGAACGCGGCGGCCACGCGCACAATATCGTCGCTGTTGATCGAACCCGCGCACGGGGTGCTGGCCGTCAACCGGCCGGCGCGGATTTCGCCCTCGGCCCGGCGGGCGTAGAAATCGCCCTCCTCCGGATGCCGCTTGAAGAAGCTGGTGGACCAGGGCCGGCAGTTCGTGGTGACGAAACCCAGAACCAGCTTGAGTCCGAGGCGATGGGCTTCGCGCGTGACAAGCTCCACGGAGCGGATCACCGGCGGGTCATCCATTTGGAAAGCGGTGTCCCGAATTTGCAGCAGAATGCTTTCAAACCCGTGGCGGGCGATGTCGCGCACCCCCTCGTTCAAGGCCCGCCGATTACCAATGCGGCGGTTTTCCGGCAGATAAAACATCATGGTTTTCATATTTTCTCCGGCGAGTTTTCCTGAGTTTTCGGACCCTGAGTTTTCGGTACCAGGATCCGGTCTCGTATCAGCAGCCACAGGCTGTCCCCGGCCGGAATGGTCACGGTCGTGGTCAGCCCGCCAAAAAGCGGCGTGTGTTCGGGGGAGCGCACGGTCGCCTGGATCGCCTGATCCGTCGGGTTATGCGCTTCAATGCAAGGGGGGGCGCCATCGGCCTGGCCGTCCACGACCAGGGTGAGCTTCACCTCCTTGCGGTCGCACGTGAAGACGTTGCCAATCCACATTTCATTCTTCTGATCGATCGGCTCGGTCAGCCAGGCCGTGCCGTCGGCGTCCACGGGGATGAAGCGGAACCAGGGCACCTTGGTGCTGTAGATGGCGGCGCAGCCGTTGTCCACAAGCCCCTGAACCCGAATGGGTAGATCGATGATGAGTGATTGCGGCCCAAGGGTGAATAGGGCTTCGCCATCCTTGGCCGCGGCGGTGAAGAAGAAGACGGCGTCCTTGATCTCGCCAACCTTCATTGCGACCGGATAGCCGGCCTGACCGCCGCCCAGGTTCATGGCCTTGACGGTGTGCTCCAGCAGGTCGTTCCCGGCCTTGGTGTCGGTGAACGTGGCGATGCCGAAGCGGTAGCGCAGGACTGTTCCAGCCTTCACCACCTGGCCGTTTTCACCCAGGCCCACTTTCAATCCATCCCACGAGGGATGGTTGATTCGATAGGCGTAGTTTATATCCGCAGGCGCCAGGAAGGCGTGATACCCCACCGGCGTGGTCATCAAGGCGGCATAGCCGCCGGGGCGCAAGCGGCCCTTGAGACGGACGGGAGCCGTGGGATCCTGCACCATGGCGAACCGGGTCGTGCCGCCGGCATCGGTGACGACGGCGGCCGTGCCGATGCTCTTCGCGACGTCCACGGGACAACGTTCCCAGAACAGCGGGATGGGTATGTCGCCAGTGAGCGTCACATCCTTCTTAAATCGGTACTCGCCCTCATGCCAGATGATCCCGCCCTGGTAGTTTTTGCGGCCCTCTTTGTCGCGCCGGTGATCCCAAGTGATGAACATATTCACGCGCTCCATGGGCGCGTAGATGGTGTGGATGCGTTCGTAGTATTCCAAATCGCCCGTATCGCGCGCGACGGTCGCCAGGGCGGGCGTCGGCCGTTTATCGTTGTCATACAACTCCGAGAGTTTTGTCATCCGCATGGTGGCAATCTGGAGGTCGGAGTTGTTCACGCCGACATCCATCAGCCGTCCGGATACGGCATGCTGGCGCGACTGGTGCGGGTATTCCCCCGTTTCTTTAAGGGTGATCATGTCATACAACTGCGCCTGCGGCGTGGGCACGCCCGTGCCGGCCATGGCGGTGTCCCATCCTCTCAGGCAATAATCCGAGCCGTTACGGAAATCCTTGGCGG
>JAHIKV010000119.1 GCA_018897395.1 Planctomycetota bacterium
CAAGTTCAGCAGCGTGCTCCAGGCCCCCACGTCGAACAGGCTCATCAGCCACGCGAACAGCCGGCAAAACAGCATCAATAGCGCGCTGGAAACGGCCGGCGTCAGCCAGGCGTCGGAGATGGCCTTTTTCCAGAGAGCTAGTGGTCTGTCCAAGTTGAAATTACGGGTGCCACGGTTGGCTTGTCCAACCGTGTTTCCGGCACTGCTGGACAAGCCGGCAGTGGCACCCAACGTGTAAAGTCGAGATGGACAGACCACTAGTGTCCGTCGGGAAATGGCTCGTCCGGCCGTTTGCCGAGAAAACAAGGGGTAGGAACGACATGAAGAATGCGCGAGTCGAGGTCGAGAAGGAAGAACTTGGTGCGGATCGAGGGCCGGGTTGGCTTAGGGTCAACCTGAAGGGAACCAAAACTCGGTAGACCAGCACAGCGGGGCGTATTTTATTGTCAACTTGCCGGGAGGTGCATTTTTCTCAAAGCCCCAATACCTGCCGGGCAATGACCAGGCGTTGAATCTCGTTCGTCCCTTCGCCGATGGCACACAAGCGCTGGTCGCGGTACATGCGTTCGACGGCATATTCCCGCATGTACCCGTTGCCGCCATGGATCTGGATGGCCTTGTAACAAACGCGCTCCGAAACTTCCGTTGCGAATAATTTGGCCATGGAGGCCTCTTTGGAAAAGCGCGCACCCTGTCCCTTAAGCCAGGCAGCCCGGTGGACCATCAGGCGGGCGGCTTCGATGTCCGTGGCCATGTCTGCGATCATCCACTGGATCGCCTGGAATTGGGCAATCGGCCGGTCGAACTGCACTCGCTCTTTGGCATAAGCCACCGCTCTGTCGAAGGCGCCCTGCGCCAGGCCCACGGCCATGGCGGATATGGCCAGTCGGCCTGCGTCCAACGCGGTCAGGAATTGCTTAAAGCCTTCATTTTCAGTGCCCAGCAGGTTTTCAGCGGGGATGCGGCAGTTCTCGAAGAAAAGTTCTGAAGTCACCGATCCTTTTAGCCCCATCTTCTTTTCGTCACGTCCCAACTGGAAGCCGGGGGTCCCTTTTTCGATGATAAACGAAGAGATGCCGCGCGTCCCTTTATCCGGATCCGTCTTGGCGGTAATCACCAGCACGTCGGCAATGGAGCCGTTGGTGATGAACACTTTCTGGCCGTTGATGACCCACTGATCCCCGTCGCGAACGGCGCTGGTGCGGGTGGCCCCGGCGTCGGACCCGGCATTTGGTTCCGTTAACCCGAAGGCGCCGATCTTTTCGCCGCTGAGCAGCGGAGGCAGGTATTTTTGCTTTTGCGCCTGCGTGCCGAACAGGTAGATCGGCTCGCAGCACACCGAGGTGTGGGCATCCAGGATGATGGCAACCGTGCCGGAAACTCGCGCAATCTCTTCCATGGCAATGAGCAGGCCGAGATAGTCGCCGCCTGCGCCGCTATAGGTCTCCGCAAAAGGGATCCCAAGCAGCCCCAGTTCGGCCATCCGCTTGAAGATGTCGGCTGGAAACTGGTCGGTGGCGTCAATCTCTTCGGCGCGCGGGGCAATTTCTTTTTCTGCGAATTCCCTCACCATGTTCTTGATCAATACATGTTCTTCGGTCAACTGGAAATCCATGTTGCACCTCCGCGGTTGTCGGTTCTCTTAAAATTACGGAATTATCCTGTTGGCAAAGCAGACGGCTTACCCATCTTTCGCCGTGGCCGACGCATTCCCGCCTGCACTCCGACCGGATCGACCTGCATGAAAAGGGATAGGGCCTCTTCTGCCTTGAGGGGGCGAAGGGAAAGAGGCTTGAGGCGGTGGGGATTGGTGGCTTTCTTTTTCAGCTTCTTCATAGCTCCGCTCCATCACTGCAACGTAAATTGATGAAACTCCTTCTCACCGCTCACCAATACCGAAACGGACCGCTCTGCAATCTCGGCAGCGCGTTTTTCGCTCTGGCGTAGTCGCTTGCTGACTCTTTTCTGTTCTCCAAGGGATGGCAAAGCTGGGATCAGGACTTCGTTGACTTCATCTGGCGCAACTTCCACCATTCCGGTTGATCCAGTGAAGATACGATAAAGCTGGTCATGTCCGAAGCCTTTGCGGAGATAATCGCAAAGGTATTCCGGGTAGACCTCTGACTGGTCTACCCGGATCACTGTCACATGCCCCTCTGGAATACCCGGCCTCGTTTCACCACGTTCATCTTTGTTCCGATAAACGCAGCACTTGCCAAGCGTTCCGTCTCCGGTAGACGCCAGCAGAATATCCCCGTCTTGTAGAATCAGTTTCTTTTCGACGTACTCTTGGTAAGTGGACTGCTCGATATAGTCCCCATCGACGATCAGTTCTCCAGTCTTGGAGATATTCGACCCCGACTTGACAACCAACGCGAATCCTTCCCTGGCGCTTACGTACTCCGCGACCGGAGGACTCTTACCCCGCTTCGTTTCAATCGTGTTGAGTTTTTCGATCGTTTTCACACCAGGCATGTTTTTCAAGCTGTTGACGGGCGTGCGGACAGCCGGATGCCAGAATCGCCCGTCGAGCCGATGTGACCTGTCTGCCACGACAGTCTTCGATGGAATCCTGAAAGCCGACCAGTTATAGCCTTCCGCTAGTCTGTCATCCTTGAGTTTGCCGGGTTCAATGCCCGTGACTTCCGAGATGAGACGGGGCAGGTTAAAACCACGAATCTCCTCTCCCGATCCTTCATAACCCAGTGAAGCGACGGAAATGAACGCTATTTGGTAGCTATCTGTTAAGTCCACATCCGGTTGGTTTCTTCGCCGCAACACAAGAACACTTGACTTTACATTGATTTTGTTTGGCTTGAACGTCTCATCCGGGAGTTCCAGCACTGCCTCCACTCGGCACGTTTCGAGTATATGGCGGCGCAAGCTGGTGTAGGATGCTGTATTCAGAACGCCTTCATCAATTACCGTCACGATCAGGCTGTCCGCATAAGCCGACCGGATCATTAGCTGGATAAAGAGCGACTGTCCACGGGTGGATGACACCGCATAATGTCGGGCATTCTCTTCGGTGAGCGACTCGGCTTCGGACGTGCCGAACGGTGGATTTGTCAGGATTAGGTGTGCCATGCCGTCATTGCAATTTTCGCCGTTCGTCTTCCGGTATGGCGGAACCAACTTGACTACATTGGGAGAGTCATCACAGCGAATGTTATTGTACCCATCACCGGCGATAATCATGTTCATCTTCGCCGAGCAGGCAACGCCGTCATGGGCGTCGATTCCGTAGAAGACATTCTCCTTAACGCGGGTTTTCAGCGAATCCGCGGTCGATTTGTGGATAAGTTTGTTTTTCAGACGGGTGTCGATCTCTTCGATGCACTGGTTCATCGGCAGAACCAAAAACCCTCCCGTTCCGCAGGCCGGGTCGAGTACCTTGAAATCTTCTCCGGCCGCAAGGCTGTTGATGATCTGTTCCCAATGTCCGAGACCCAGCATCAGCTTTACCAGCGGGCGCGGAGTGAAGTATTGCCCCAGCTTCTTGCCTTTCAGCGTGGCCCGGACAAAATACTCAAATGCCGCTCCTTTGGAATCAAGGTCGCAATCGCTGAACGAAACCGCCGCGATTTGCCGAACGAGACTTTGGTAGGATGCGTCCTTTGTGAGGCGAATCGGATCGGCCAGAACACTGCCGTATGGTGTTCTGCTCTGAATCGTACCGATCATGCTTCGGATGGCTGCTCTGATCTGATCGCCCTTGCCAATAGGCAGCGAGGCCAGTTCGTGGAATGTGTAACTGTAGGGTGGAGTGAGTTGTTCCTGATCCCATTTCTCTTCCAGAAGTTTTAGAAACATGAACTTGCTGAAATCGGCGAAGGCGTTTTCCTCATTCTTCTCGATCTTACGGATCACATTGTGACATTGCTTGATGAGATGATTCAGCTTCGACAGCGGCAGACCGGGACGGAAAGGCAGAGAACGATCTTGGGCGATGATGATATTAGGGCAAGTCTTGTCTTTTTTCAGTTGTGGAAGGATGACACCGAGCAGGTCTGCCCGAGAAGGGAGCCGGTCGAGCGACGAACCGTTCAAGAGCAACGGCTTTTTCGTGGTCGTGTTGAGCAGTTCAAACGACCGGCCGTTGGTGATGGCAACGAGAAGGACTCCGGTGCTGGCTCCGTAGTCCAGCGCCTGTTGTCGGTGCTTCGCGGAAATCTTTGTCCCGTCGCGCTTGGCTTCGATCAAAAGGACAGGGTTGGCTCGGCCACACTTGACCAAAATGTCGATGAAGCCTTTTCGGGCCGTCCCGGAAATCGTTACAGCGTCTTCAAAACCGAGGTCTCTTTCAATGTCATAACCTCGCCGCGTAAGATACGGCAGGATGCGCTTGATGACCGTTTCAGTTCCAGAAGCTTTCATACAATTTGTTCCAATTCAAGCCGAAATTGGCCCCCCGTACATTAGCCGCTTGCCTTCCGCGCCCCTGATGGCTTCTACGGTTCTCTGCCCGTCAGTCACCTTCCGTTTGCTTTGTCAAGTAGATAATTCCGTAAAATTATGGGGTGCTGCTCACTTACCGATCACCATTCCACGCGGGTCGATTTCCCGCAGAATGCGCAATTGCTCGACCGTCGGCTCCGGACTGACGGCGACACGATCCGGGATGAAAATTTCAAACTCGCTTGCCTCCTGAACCTGCTGGGCGGTCACGCCGGGATGGAGAACCAGCAGATGCAGGCGTTTGGTCGCCTCGTTGAAATCGTACACGCCCAATTGGGTGATCACGCGATAGGGGCCGGTGCCGGCTGGAAGTCCCGCCCGCTCGCGTGCCCCAGGCCCGGTCAGATAACCGGGGGTGGTGACGAAATCCAGTTTATTGACAAAGGTGCGCGTGGATTGTTGGCGCATCAGGTAGATGGTGCGCCAACAAAGGGACCCCACGTCGTTCCCCCCGCCGCTGCCGGGCAGGCGCGTCTTGGGGTGGCTCCAGTCGCCGATAACGGTTGTGTTGACGTTGCCATAGCAGTCCATCGCCGCACCTCCCAGGAAGCCGTAATCCACATAACCCGCCTGAGAGGCCGACATCACGTCGTGCATACTGGAGGCCGCCGAGGCCTTATAGTAGGTGCGCGAGTCGCCCACGGAGATGGGCAAGACCGGCACGTGAGGTCCAATGCCGCCCGCTTCGAATATGATCAGCAGGCCCGGGGCGTGAGTGCGCTGTGCCAGCATTCCCGCCACGATGGGGAGACCCGTCCCCACAAAAGCCGAGCAGCCGTCCTCCAGGAGGCCGGCTGCCACGCAGGCCAGCAGTTCCGTCAGGTTGTAACGAGGCTCTTCGATCATGACGCACCGTCCCTGGAGGAGGTTGAATCCGGCTGTAACTTCATCACCTGCTTGAGGTGGGTGAGTTTGCGGAGGCCGCCGACTTTTTCCAGGTAAGACTCGAAATCCGGCATGCCGAATACGTATTCCTCAAAATATTTAATGGTACCCTCTGGTGTTTTGGAGACCTTCAGCCAGTGGGCGATATGCTCCTCGTCAAAGTAGTAGGCGACGGACATTTCGGTGGGGTGCGCCCCAAAAGGGACCTCGATCACCGCATCCACCAGGTAGAACGGGATCACGGTGCGCCAAGGACGGCGTTGGATATCCTCGTGGTCAATGATCTCTTCCGTGGTGATGATCAGCCGCCGCGCGGCACGCGCCAACTCAAAGTCGTCGGCCAGGATGCCGTCAATCTGCGCATTCCCATACTGGTCGCAGCGATGGACGTGGAAAAGCGCCACGTCGGGGTAGCAGGCTGGAACCAGGCAGATCGGCTTGCCGCTCCAGGGGTCTTCAATCACCCTGGCCGAACTATGTTTGATGATACTCGTACCCAGCATGGACCGTACCGGCATGAACGGCACTCCCATTGCCGCTGCCAGGAATCGCCACTGGTAGCCGGCGTTGCTGATCTCGCCGGTCACTTTCACCTGGCCGCTCTCGACGGCCCGGCGGCCGCAGGGCGATAATCCCCGCAATTCATGGCCGAAGGCATAGGCAACATCCACCCGGCTGACGCAGCCGCCGCCGATGAGAATGTCAATGTCGTGCACGCCGGGGTTGCAAACCACGGTCAGGTCACGTTTGCGCTGGCGCACCAGTTCATAGATCAGCGCCATGGGAACGCGGATGTGACCAAAGCCTCCCACGGCGACAAGGCTGCCGTCCGGGACATATTTACGGATGGCTTCCGCCACCGTGGTGCGCTTGTCCGCCAGTTGCCGGGACTTGTTTTCCCGCACCCACCGGCGATTCTCATCCGGGTCGTGCCAGCCGATGAGTTCGCCGCTAAATTCAACCGGATCATTCATGGTCTGGGACGCTTATTCTGCCAGATTAAAGGTTTAGTCACGTGCCTGGTTGCGGTGAAGAGCAAGGGGGCGGGCAAGCACCCGCCCCGGATTGATGCGAGTGGGGCCGTTAGGGTCTGTAAAATAATAACCTGGTGAAATTTAGGCGGGGTGGCACGTCCCTGAGCGCAGCGAAGGGCGTGGTAAACGGCCGAACCACGCCCTTCGCTGCGCTCAGGGGCGTGCCACCCAAATTCAACAACTTATTCTATTACAGACCCTTACTTGGGACGGAAGTGAAGGATGTCGGTGATGGCGCCTTCGCGCTTGGCTGCCGGCTTCATCACCGGCGTCATCCTCATGCCGATGCAGAGGTCGTTCGGCTCAGCCCCGGCGAGCAGGTGAACCATGCTCGTGGTCGCGCCGTCGAGGCGGATGAGCCCGACGAGTTGCGCCTGAGCGAGCCGCTTGCCGTCGAGGCCCACGTGGACCTCGGTCCATGACTCGAGGGCGCCGTCGGGTCCGACTTTGATCCAGTCTTTGAGTTCGGCCATGCACTTCTCGCAGTAGAGTTTGGGCGGCACGTAGACCTCGCCGCACGCGGTGCAGGGCGAACCCATGAACTGGTCCTTTTCTTTCAGGGTCTTCAGGAAGCGGTCGCCGGCGTCGCCGGCCGTGTACAGGCTCTGGACCGGCAATTCACCGTACCACGTCCTGGCTTCACCGGGCAGGTTGATGCGTTCTTTGAGTGCCATCGTTGCTCCTTACAGCGGCTTCCAGTAGAGGATGTCGGTGATGGCGCCTTCGCGCTCGGCCGCCGGCTTCCACACCGCTTTGACCTTCATCCCGCAAAAGACCTTCTTCGGGTCCACGCCGCCCAGCAGGTGCATGATGCCCATGCCCCGGGATGCGCCGTCGATTTCGATGACCGCGGGGACCTGGGGCTCCTTGACGCGTTTGACGTCCCAGGTAACGTAGCACAGCGAGAAGGTGTTGACCACACCGGTGTCTTCCAGTTCGACCCAGCCGTCGACCGGCTTGAAACACCATTCGCAGAAGGCGCGGGGCGGAATCATGATGCGCGCGCACTTGGCGCAGCGGACCCCGAGCAGTTTGCCCTGTTTCAATCCGTCAAGGTAGCGGCCGATGGCCACGCCGCGGTCCCAGGCGTACCTGGCGTCCGCGGTCCAGCGGGTGGTGCAGACCTTGCCGTGCTTGAAGTCGTCGTCGGACAGGCCGTGCGCAATCGGGTGGTACGGAGGAGCGGCAGGCGCCGACTTTGGACTTTGGACTTCGGACTTCGGACTTTGAGCTTTGGGCTTTGCCATTTCTTCTCCTAGACTCCGAGTACCACTACCGTGCCAACCTGCATCAGGTCGCCCCAGGCCTGGGCAACGCCGCGCGTGGCCTTCCGCGCGATCTGGCGCTTGCCGGCTTCGCCGCGCAACTGCCAGAAGAGCTCGGCGACTTTCATCAGCCCGGCCGCGGCAATGGGGTTGCCCACGCCGAGCAGGCCGCCGGACGGACAGACCGGCAGCTCGCCGTCGCGGGCCGTCACGCCGTCGGCAGTGAGCTGCGCCGCTTCGCCCCTGCCGCAGAGCATCAGGCCTTCCAGGTGTTGCAGTTCCTTGTAGTCGAACGGGTCATAGGGTTCGGCCACGTGAATCTGGTGGCGCGGGTCAGTGACGCCGGCCATCTTGTAGGCCATCCGCGCCGCTTCTTCGACGCAGCGCGAATAGCACAGGTCGCGGTTGGTCCAGTACGCGGTGTCGAGCGCCCAGCCGCAGCCCTCAATCCATACCGGTTTGTCCGTGACGCGGCGGGCGACGCTCTCATTGGCGAGAATCACCGCGACCGCGCCGTCAGAAACCGGGCTGACATCGAGGCGCTGCACCGGCCAGGCCAGGACTTCGGAGTTGAGCACGTCCTCGATCGTGACCGGCGCGGCAATTTGGGCGGCCGGGTGGTCGAGCGCGTTGTTCTTGTTCTTCACCGCGACTCTGGCGATGTCCTCTTTCTTCAGGCCGTAGGCGGTCATGTACCGGTTCATCTCGAGCGCGAAGATCCAGAGCAGGTTGGGCTTCAGGGGCCGTTCCGTGGTGTGGTCGAAGATGGTGAGGAACGCGGCCTGCGCATGAGGCTGGAACGTGGACATCTTCTCTTCGCAGACCACAAGGCAGGTGTCGAACATGCCGGACGCGACGTGGTACCAGCCCTGTGCGACCGAGAAGACCCCGGTCCCGCCGCCGACGTACGAGCGCATGTACGGCTTGCCCCAGCACCCGGCGCCGTCGGAAAGGTACTCGCCTTTCATGTGTACGCCGTCAAACGTGTCCGGGGCAGTGCCGAGCGCAACGCAGCCGATCTGATCCATGGTCATGCCGCAGGAATCAAGCGCCATCTTGGAGGCAAGCCAGGAGAGTTCTTTGCCGGTCTCGAGCGCGCGGCGCACGAACTTGGTCATGCCCACGCCGACTATCGCAACTCTGTTTCCCATGGTTCCTCCTTATGTCGCCAGGGTCAGGACCGCGGCGCTGGCAGTAGGCACGCCGCGCCAGGCCTGAACCACGGCCGTCCGGGCTTTGTCAAGTTGCTGCATGCCGGCCTCGCCGCGCAGTTGCTGGACCGCGCAGTAGAGACGGGCAAGCCCGATGCACTCGTACATGTGGCCCATGCCGAGCGCACCGCCGGAAACGTTCACCGGGCGCTTGCCTTTCGTCGCGGTCTTGCCCAACTCGACGTCGCGGCCGACGTCGCAGGCGTTGGCCAGTCCGAGCGCGACCAGGTGCTGCAGTTCTTTGTAGGTGTAGGTGTCGTCGACCTCGGCAAAGTCGAAGTAGTGCCTGGGGTCGGTGATGCCGGCCTGCTTGTAGGCCATGGCCGCTGCCGTGGTGACGTACTTGGGGCTGGCCCAGTCACGGGTTTCGAGGTTGGGCGAGCCGTTGCACCAGCCGGCGCCGGTCAGCCAGACCGGCTTTGTTCGCAGCTCCCGGGCCCGGGACTCGGTCGCCAGTACTACGACCACAGCGCCGTCCACGGACTGGGCCACGTCGAGCTCGGTCAGAGGCAGGGCGACCGGGCGGGCGTGGCGGAAATCCTCAAGTGTGAGTTTTGCGGCCTGGCCGGCGATGGGGTTAGAGAGCGCGTTGCCGCGGTTCTTGACCGCGACCTGCGCGCACTGGCCCGGGGTCACGCCGCTCTCGGCGCAGAACCGGTTCATTTCCAGGCCGGCGATGAAATGGCTGTTCAGACACAGGGGCCGGACGTATACCGGGTCCTGGGCACAGGCCGCGACCCCGTCCGGAGTGAGGATGTTCGATGCCTTGGAATGGGCCTCGACGACCGCGAGTGAGAACCGGCCGGTCCGCAACTGCATCACCGCGGCGGCGACGCCGTGCAGGCCGTCGCCGGTAATGGTATGCACCTGCTTCAGTGCCGCACCGAGCTGGTCGGGCACGTACTCGTCGAATATCGACGTACCTTCGATGTAGTCCTCAGCACAGGTCACGAAGGTATCGACGTCGCGGCGCGGGTCGATGCCCGCGTTGTCATAGGCTCGCACGGCGGCATCGAACATCAACTCTTTGTACGACACGTCCGGCGTGATGGTCCGGAACTGGGTCGCGCCGATGCCGACCACCGCGATTCGTTCTGACATAGCACCTCCGACTACTAAAAAACTAACTGCAACAGTTAAATCTCAGTACACGCAGCGCACGCCGGAGAATCGAGTTAAATGGCAAATCTACCTTGCCCCTGCGAAAAAGTAAACCCCTTCAGCAAAAAATCCTGAGATTCTGGCGAAGCTGCCCGAAAACCCAACGTTATCCGCAAGGTCCGCGAACTTTTGCTCTTCTCCTAATGGTGGTAGGGATATAGGGATAGGTGGAGATATTGTCAAACAATCGCAGGTGTTACGAAAGCAACATTTTTGAGATAATGAGCCGCTGGACCTCGTTCGTCCCCTAGTAGATCTCTGTAACCTTGGCATCGCGGTACTACACGCGCTCGACGGCCAGCGCCACGGCCTCGCCGCCGCCGATGCACAAGGAAGCGATGCCCCTGTTGCCGTTGTGCAATGCCAACGCGTTCAACAACGTGACCAGCACCCTGGCCCCGCTGGCGCCGATGGGATGACCCAGCGCCACGGCCCCGCCGAGGACATTGATCTTGGCGTGGGGAATGTTCAACTCCTTCATGGCCGCCAGGGGGACGACGGAGAAGGCTTCGTTAATCTCGAACAAGTCCACGTCGGCCGTTTGCCAGCCCAGACGCGCCATCAATTTGGCAATGGCGCCGATGGGGGCCGTGGTGAACCACTCCGGTTCCTGGGACTGGGTGCTGTAGCCGAGGATTCGCGATTGGGGCGTTACGCCCAATTTCTCCGCCTTTTCGGCGGCAGCCACGACGATCGCCGCCGCGCCGTCGCTGATGCTGGAGGCGTTGCCGGCGGTGACGCTGCCCTCCTTGCCAAAGGCGGGAGCGAGCTTCCGCAGCTTCTCTTCGTTGAAGCGCTGCGGTTCCTCGTCCACTAGGAACACCGTTTTCCCCTTCTTCTCGATGATCTCGACCGGTGCAATCTCCCGGGCCGCAATGCAGTCTTTTTGCGACTGCAACGCGCGGGTGTAGCTGGCCACGGCGAAATCGTCCTGCTGCTGACGGGAGAACTGGTAGCGTTCCGCGCAGTGGTCGCCGCAAACGCCCATGTGCAGGTTGTTGTACACGTCCCAAAGACCGTCGTGGATCATCGAGTCGACAATCTCGCCGTTGGCCATGCGATAGCCGAGCCGGGCCTTCGGCAACAGATACGGGGCCTGCGACATGTTCTCCGTGCCGGCGGCCACGACCACTTCGGCGTCGCCGCATTGGATGGCCTGGGCCGCCAACATCACGGCCTTGAGGCTCGACCCGCAGACCTTGTTCACCGTGGTGGCGCCAACGGCCGGCGAAAGCCCGGCGGCGAGCGCCGCTTGTCGGGCCACGTTCTGGCCCAAGCCGGCGGAAAGAACATTGCCGCAGATGACTTCGTTGACTTGATCGGCGGGCACATGGGCCCGCTCCAGCGCCGCCTTGATGGCGATACCACCGAGCTGCGGGGCCGGAAGGGTTGCCAGCGAACCCAGGAAACCACCAATGGCGGTCCGCGCGCCCCCGGCAAGAATCACGTCTTTCAACATCGTTGGAGACCTCCTAGCGCGGCGTGCCGCCGCAACCAATGATTGGATTGTTTAACCCGGAGCCAACGGCGACGGCGGAAAACCCGGAGCCAACGGCGACGGCGGAAAACCCGGAGCCAACGGCGACGGCGGAAAACCCGTCGCCGTTGGCTCCGGGTTAAACAATTTGTCACTCCTCTTCTCCCACCAACACCACTGCCAGGGCCATCGTGTAAAGTTTCGTCAGGGAACTGTCGGAGCGGGAACTCATTACCAGGGGCGTCTTCGTCTTCACGCCGGTCATCGCGTTGGCGACCTCGCGGCCGGCGAGATGGATCAGCGCCTTGTAGAGGATGGCCGCGGAGTTAAGGTCCGGGCAAAGGAGGATGTCGGCCCGTCCGGCCACGGGCCCTTCGACGTGCTTGCACTTCGCGGCTTGGCGGTTCACGGCGACGTCCAGCGCGTAGGGACCGGCGATGTCGGCGGCGGCGATTTGCCCCGCTTCGCCCATCTTGGCGATCAGGGCGGCGTCGGCCGTGGCCGGCATGTCCTCGACGTTGACCTCTTCGATGGGCGCCAAGACGGCCACCTTGGGCCGCGCAAAGCCGAGCCGGTTGGCCACCCAAACTGCGTTGCGGATCATCTCCACCTTTCGGGTGACGTCGGGATTGATGTTGACCGCGGGGTCCGCCATGAACATCAGCCGTTGTTCCCGCGGCGATTCGAATACCGTGGTGTTGCTCAGCAAACCGCCCTGGCCAAGCCCGCTGTCGCGGTCCAGAATCGCCCGCAGGATAACGGCCGTGTGAACGTTCCCCTTCATGAGAATATCGGCGTCGCCCTCGCGGCACATGGCCACGGCCTTGGCCGCGGCTTGTTGCGGATCGGGCTCGTCGACGATCTCCACGCCGGCAAGCAAAAGTTTCAGCGATCGGCAGAGCCGCGTCACTCGCTGCCGATCGCCGACCAGTATGGGCTGGATCAGACCCCTCTGGTGGGCGTCACGGACGCACTTGAGACCTTCTTCCGTATCGGCGGCGGCCAGCACCAACCGCTTGTTGCCGGCGCGTTTCTTCGCCAGGGCAAGAATGTCCTTGAGGCTGCGCATCTTCTGGAGGGCGGGGCATCTCACACCTCATCGCCTCCTTTCAGCGCCACCCGCCCGCTGCGGGCCAGGCCGCGAATGCCAAAGGAGTTCAAGGCGTTGATGAAACCGTCGACCCGCTTCTCCTCGCCGGTGATCTCAAACGTGATGCTCTGCTTGCCCATCGCAATCACCTGGGCGCCGAAGACCTCGGCCGTCTGCGTGAGTTGACTGAGTTCCTCGGGGCGGAAATGGACCTTCACCAGGGCCAACTCCCGGTCGAGAAACTCTTGCCGCGACAGATCGTCGATCTGGAGCACGTCCCTCAACTTCTTGACTTTGGCGGTGGCCTGCTTGACCTCCTTGCCGTGCCCCTCGACGACGATCGTCAACCGTGAGGTCTCGAAAAGATCGGTTTCGCTGACGGCCACGCTCTTGATGTTCAGGGCGGACCCCTTGAACGCTCCCACAAGCTGCCCCAGAATCCCCGCACGGTTTCTGACCAGACCGGAAATCGTATGTTTCACGGTGTCTTCTCCAAACCAATACGGCCTTGTTTCAATATCCTCAGTCTACGTCGCGAGGGCGGCTTGATGATATCCTTGGCAACGATCGTGAATATACTAGACCATTCGCGCGGCTGTCAAGTAGCTGAGGGTGTCTGGGAATAGATTCATTTAGCCCGCCGTGAATACACGGCGGGCAGCGTAGGGGGCACTCCAGACCGTGCCCCCGGTGTATTCACCGGGGGCTAAATAATTGTATATTTCGGGCCAATTCCCGGACACCCTCAAGTAGCTGCTTCGCGCAGTCTTTCAGGCCCCTCAGAAGTTGGGGCCAGGTTTCCGCGGCTCGATCATTTCGGCGGAAATGCCGGGCAGGTCAGCAATCTTGACCGAGACGCTTGCCAAGACCTGGCTGCCGCCTCGGCGGCAACTTGATCGGCACGATTCCAGCGGCGGCGGAGTGCTGCCATGATGGTGGCATTGGAATCCATGGGAGGGCATCGACGAAGACATCTTGGTTGAAACCCTGTTGGCCCGGCAACCGGCGCCCGATCAGACGGCGCTCCCTACGGCCGCCGCACTGAAATCGCTCTTCGACCAACATGGCCCGCCACTGCTGGCCAAGAGCGACAACGGTTCCGCCTTTAAGAGCCGGGACCTGGGCGAGTTCCTGACCCAGTACGGCGCCTCTCCGGCTACTTTCCCCGCCCCGCACGCCCTGGTACAATGGCGGTTGCTGTACTCTTCGACTCCATACAGGAGAAATGTTTATGTCGAGCGCCGATCGCGCCGGTGATGATGGAATAAGGCTCCTGTATAGTTTAAGTAAGGAAGAGTTGATAAAAATAATCGTTGACGATGCCAAGAACTGGCTGGCCCACGACGGCGTCTGGTTCCAGGCCGTTGAAAAACGCTACGGCATGGAGGCGGCGGTTGATGTCGATACCGAGGCATGGCGTTGTTTTACGGTAATTGAGGCCAAACGGATCATGGAACGGCTGGGGATGAAACCGGGCGGTGGCATACCCGCACTGGTAGAGTGCCTGAAACATCGTTTTTACGCCCGTCTCAATCGGCAGGATGTCGTTGAACAAGGTGATTCCAGGGTTGTGTTCCGGATGCTGGATTGCCGCGTGCAATCGGCCCGCAAAAGAAAGGGCCTGGCCGACCATCCCTGCAAATCGGTTGGCATTGTTGAGTACAGTGAGTTTGCAAAGGCAATCGATCCGCGTATCAGTACCCGTTGCATCGCCTGCCCGCCTGATGAGCATCCTAAAGAGTTCTGGTGTGCCTGGGAATTCACCATCTAGTTTCACCCTTCGAATAGTTGAAACAATCAATACACGACATCGGCTGACGGAGGAATCCATGCACGTAGCCGCCCCTGAACCATACAAAACACAACACAAGGTCCGTGTTGTTACCGCCACCAGTCTTTTTGATGGTCATGATGCCTCGATTAACATAATCCGTCGTCTGTTGCAGGCTTCGGGCGCAGAGGTGATCCACCTGGGTCACAATCGCTCGGTCCAGGAAATTGTCACGGCCGCTATCCAAGAGGATGCTCAGGGCATCGCAGTCAGTTGCTATCAGGGAGGTCATCTCGAATTTTTCAAGTATATTATTGATCTTCTGCGGGAGCGTGGCGAAGGGCATATCAAGGTGTTCGGCGGCGGCGGCGGGGTCATCGTGCCGGATGAAATTGCCGAGATCGAAGGGTATGGCGTTCGCAAGATATTTTCTCCCGATGACGGACGCCGTATGGGGCTGCAGGGGATGATTGACCTCATGCTGGAAGAGTGCGACTTCGCCGTAGAGCGGGATATCGTTGAAGAAATCTCCCGGTTGGCCCAGCAGGACGTCCGGGCGGTCAACACGCTGATCACTCTGGCCGAGCAGGCGGTGTACGATCATACCTCCGGTTACGGCGCGCTGAGGGAAAAGATTCAGGCCATGGTTCAGGATGTGCCGGTGGTTGGCATTACCGGAACCGGCGGCGCCGGCAAGAGTTCCATAACCGATGAACTGGTGCTGCGTTTCAACCGCGACTTCCCCGACAAGAGCGTTGCCATTCTGGCGGTTGATCCTTCACGCCAGCGCACCGGCGGGGCTTTGATGGGCGACCGGATCAGGATGAACTCGATAAACTCCAACCGGATATATATGCGTTCGCTGGCCACCCGCGAATCACAGACCGAGCTCTCCGCCGCCATAAAAGATGCTATCGACGTAGTGCGGGCGGCCGGTTTTGACCTCGTATTCGTGGAAACAAGCGGCATTGGTCAGGGGAATACCGGGGTGGTAGGCGTCTGCGATGTTTCGCTGTATGTGATGACCTGCGAGTTCGGCGCCCCTATGCAACTGGAAAAGATCGATATGCTTGATTTTGCGGATGTGGTTGCCATCAACAAATTCGACCACAAGGGGGCCGAGGATGCGCTGCGGAACGTCCGCAAGCAGTACCGCCGCAACCGCAATCTTTTCGACGTTGCCGATGAAGAACTGCCGGTATTCGGCACGATTGCCTCCCAGTTCAATGATCCCGGAACCAACGTCCTCTATCTGGCGCTGTTGAATGCCATCAACTCGAAAAAGGGCACGGTCTGGCATTCTTCACTGCGGATCGCCGAACGGGAGAGTCTCAAGAAATACATCATACCGCCCGATCGTGTTCACTACCTGGGCGAAATTGTCCATGCCGTACGTGGTTACCGCAAACAGGTCCGGGAGCAGGCCGGGATCGCCCGGCGTCTCTTCCAGCTTCACGGCGCCAGAGAGGTGCTGTGCGAGGACGGCGCCATCGAAGAGTTGGACAGGCAGATTGCGCTTTTTGAAGGCAAACTCCAGGAGGAACCGAAGAAGATTCTCAGGGAGTGGCCCGAACTGAAAGCATCCTACCGCCGCGACCAGCTTGTGACCAAGGTCAGTGACAAAGAGATCAGGAGCGACCTCTATACCACCACCCTTTCCGGCACCCGCATCCCAAAGGTCTGTATTCCGGACTTTGCCGACTGGGGCGAGATACTGCGCTGGAGCATGTTCGAGAACGCTCCGGGCTATTTCCCCTTCACCGCCGGGGTATTCCCCTTCAAGCGGGCCGAAGAGGATCCCAAACGCCAGTTTGCCGGGGAGGGGACTCCGGAGCGGACTAACCGACGCTTTCATTATCTCTGCAAAGATGATGACGCCAAGCGACTTTCCACGGCCTTTGACAGCGTAACTCTCTACGGAGAAGATCCCGACTATCCGCCCGATGTCTACGGCAAGGTCGGCGAGAGCGGTGTTTCCATCTGCACTGTCAACGACATGAAAAAGCTCTTCGCCGGATTTGACCTCTGCGCCCCCAACACCAGTGTATCGCTGACCATCAACGGACCGGCCCCGATGATGCTGGCCTTTTTCTTCAACGCAGCCATCGACCAGCAGGTCGATCTGTTCCGGGAGAAAAACGGCAGAGATCCCTCTGAAACAGAGTACGAAGAAATCCGTTCCTGCACCGTGCAGACTGTTCGCGGTACGGTCCAGGCCGATATCCTCAAGGAGGACCAGGGACAGAATACCTGCATCTTCTCGACCGAATTCGCGCTGAAGATGATGGGTGATATCCAGCAGTACTTCATCGAAAATAAGGTGCGTAACTACTACTCGGTCTCAATCAGCGGCTATCATATCGCCGAGGCGGGGGCCAACCCGATCTCGCAACTGGCCTTCACCCTCTCCAACGGTTTCACCTTCGTGGAGTATTACCTCTCGCGCGGTATGGACATTGATGACTTCGCCGCCAACCTCTCCTACTTCTTTTCCAACGGCCTGGATTCTGAATACACGGTCATCGGCCGTGTGGCACGGCGCATCTGGGCGGTCGCCATGCGCGAGAAATACGGCGCCAGTGACCGCAGCCAGAAACTCAAGTACCATATCCAGACCTCAGGCCGTTCGCTGCACGCTCAGGAGATGAATTTCAACGATATCCGCACCACGCTCCAGGCGCTAATGGCCATCTACGACAACTGCAACTCGCTGCATACCAACGCCTATAACGAGGCGGTCACTACTCCGACCGAGGAGTCGGTGCGACGCGCCATGGCGGTCCAGATGATTATCACCAAGGAATTCGGCCTTGCTAAGAACGAGAACTCTCTGCAAGGCTCCTTCATCATCGAGGAGCTGACCGACCTGGTGGAAGAAGCCGTCATGGCCGAATTCGAGCGGATCGACCAGCGCGGCGGAGTGCTAGGCGCCATGGAGACGCAGTACCAGCGATCGAAGATCCAGGATGAGTCCATGCTTTACGAGCACAAGAAACATAGCGGCGAACTGCCGATTGTCGGGGTCAATACGTTCCTCCACCCCCGTGCCGACGATGAGGGCTTCAGTGTGCCGGGCGAGCTGGCCCGCGCCACCAAAGAGGAGAAGGAACAGCAGATCCGGAATCTGCGCGCCTTTCAGGAACTCCACCGGGACAAGACCCCGGCGGCGCTGAAGCGTCTTCAAGAAACGGCCGTCAATGGCGGCAACATCTTTGCGGAGTTGATGGAAACGGTCAAGGTCGCCTCTTTGGGGCAGATATCTCACGCACTCTATGAGGTAGGCGGCAAATACAGAAGGAATATGTAGGAGCGATATGTGGACATCTTTCAGGTGATTCGTGACAGGCGCAGCATCCGCAAATACAAGGACACACCGGTCGAGCGCGAAAAAATAGAGCAGGTGCTGGATGCGGCCCGCCTGGCGCCGTCCTGGAAAAACCTTCAATGTTGGCGCTTTCTGGTACTGACAAATCCGGCGAGGAAAGAGGCCGTGTTGTCTGCCTTTACAGATGACAACCCCGGGAAGAAGGCGTTTTTCCAGGCCCCGGTCGCCATTGTAGTCTGCGCCGATCCGGCCGAGTCGGATCTGAGCCATGGTATCGAATATTATGTGGCCGATGCGTCCATCGCTTTTGAGCATATCTGCCTGGCAGCCCATGCGCTGGGGCTTGGCACCTGCTGGATGGGGTTGTTTGACGAGGCCGATATGAAGGTGAAGCTGAAAATTCCGGACAACATGCGGGTTGTCGGTGTTACACCGCTCGGTTACCCCGATCAGGAGCCAAAGCCGCGTCCCCGCAAGGAGTTGTCTGAGATCGCGTTTTTTGACGAGTGGCCGTAAGAAAATTTGGAAAAGATATAGGAGCCAATTATGATCACGACAATCGGTGTTCTTGGTGCGGGACAGATGGGCAACGGCATTGCCCACGTGTTCTCACAGTATGGGTATCGGGTAGTGCTTTTCGACATTGTTGAAGCTCAGTTGGAAAAAGCGCTGAAAACCATCGGCCGGAACCTGGAACGGCAGGCCAAGAAGGGCACAATTCCGGAGGCGCTGGTCGGCGAGACTCTCGGGCGCATCAAGACCACTCAGGACATGGCCGATCTGGCAGGCGTTGATTTTGCCGTCGAGGCGGTCACCGAATACGAGCCGCTCAAACTGGACATATTCAGAAAACTGGACGGGGTCGTCTTGGAAGGTGTTGTTCTTGCCTCCAACACCTCTTCGATCCCGATTACCAAAATTGCATCGGTCACTAAACGCCCCGACAAGGTAATCGGCATGCATTTCATGAACCCGGTGCCGGTCATGAAGCTGGTGGAGGTGATCCGGGGACACGCCACCAGCGACGAAACCTTTGCGCTGACCGGCGAACTGGTGGCAAAACTCGGAAAAGAGATGGCGGTCTCTCAGGATTACCCCGGTTTCATCGTCAACCGGGTGCTGATTCCGATGATCAACGAGGCGGTATTCGCTCTCTACGAAGGCATCGCCACCATCGACGACATAGACAAGGGGATGAAACTCGGCACGAACCAACCGATGGGGCCATTGGCCCTGGCTGACTTAATTGGTCTTGATACCGTGCTGGCCATAGCCAACGTCCTCTATGACGGCTTCAAGGATCCCAAATATCGTCCCTGTCCGCTGCTGGTAAAGATGGTCAATGCCGGCTATCTCGGCCGCAAGTCCGGTCGCGGTTTTTATGTCTACTGAAGGAGGACAATGTGGAATTCAAATATCTGCTGCTTGAAACCAATGACGGCGTAACCACCCTAACCATCAACCGTCGCGAAGCCCTGAACTCACTCAACAGCTCGGTATTGGCCGAACTAGAATGCGCCCTCTACCAGCTTGACCTCGACGCTGCAGTCAAGGTGGTCATCATTACCGGTGCGGGAGAAAAGGCTTTCATAGCCGGGGGCGACATCAAGGAAATGTCCGAACTGTCTGTGTTTAGAGGACATGCCTTTAGCCGTATCGGTCAGCGGGTAATGCTGTTTATTGAAAAGATGAAAAAACCGGTCATTGCCGCCGTGAACGGCTTTGCTTTGGGGGGCGGCCTTGAACTGGCCCTGGCCTGCGACTTCATCTACGCTTCGGAGAAAGCCAAATTTGGTTGTCCCGAAGTGGGACTCGGTGTCATGCCGGGCTTTGGAGGCACCCAGAACCTGGCACGGTTGATCGGACCCAACAAAGCCAAGGAGATGATCTTCACGGGCAAAATGATAACGGCCCAGAAGGCCCTGTCCTGGGGCATCGTTAACGAGGTGTTCGCCCCCGAAGAACTTATGGAAAAGACATTGGAAACGGCAAGGGAGATCGCCGGCAAGGGGACCTTGGGAGTCAGATACAGTAAGGACTCTATCGTGGGCGGACTTAACATGGCCAAGGAGGACGGCTTCCGTTATGAGGCATCTCTTTTCGGGGTGCTGTTTGCAACGGAGGACCAGCGCGAAGGCATGTGCGCATTTGTCGAAAAGCGGAAAGCTGAATTCAAAGGCAAATAGAACGTATTACAGAGGGCTTAGTTATCAGTTATCAGTTATCAGTTATCAGTCAGCCGACCACAAACTGAAAACTGAAAACTGAGAACTGAAAACTGAGAACTGAAAACTGAGAACTGAAAACTGAGAACTGAAAACTGAGAACTGAGAACTGAAGGGTTGAACCATGGATTTCGAACTGAGCCAGGATCACAAGGTATTACAGGCAGCCGTACGTGATTTCGTCGAAAAAGAGATCAAGCCGATTGCCGTAAAAATCGACGAAGAGCATATGATTCCCGATGCGCTGGTCAAAAAGATGGGTGAAATGGGCTTCATGGGGAGCTGTTTTCCCGAGGAATACGGCGGAGCCGGTCTGGACGTGCTCTCCTACGTTATTGTGGTGGAAGAGGTCTCCAAAGCTTGTGGTTCGAGCGGCGTCCTGATCTCGGCACACACCTCGCTTGCCAACAACCCGATTTACGCCTTTGGCACCGAAGAACAGAAAAAGAAATGGCTGCCTGCACTCAATACCGGAGAGGTCATCGGCTGCTTCATGTTGACCGAACCGAACGCCGGCAGCGATGCCTGTGGAACTGCTACAATGTACAAGCGGGAAGGTGACGAATTCGTCATCAACGGCAGCAAGATTTTCGTCACCAACGGCGGATATCTGGGAACCGGAATTATTTTTGCCTCCTTCGATCGCTCTCTCAAACACAAGGGGATCAGCGCCTTTATAGTTGATCTGAAATCTCCGGGAGTCACTATACTCAAAAACGAAAACAAGATGGGCATTCGCGGCACCTACACCACCGCCTTTGCATTTGACAACCTGCGCGTGCCGGCCGAGAACCTGCTTGGTAAGGACGGGAAAGGGTTCAACGTCGCCATGGACACCTTGAACGGCGGGCGCATCGGCATCGCCTCGCAGGCGCTCGGCATCGCAGAAGGGGCGTTCGAGCGGGCACTGGCCTACTCCAAGGAACGTAAGCAGTTTGATCAATACCTCAGCGAGTTTCAGGCGATTCAATTTAAACTGGCCGATATGTACGCCCGGATCGAGACCAGTAAACTGATGACCTATAAGGCTGCCTGGCTGAAAGACAACAAGATGACTTACGTCATGGAATCGGCCCTATGCAAGATGCTGGCATCCGAGACGGCCACCTACGTCACCAAAGAGGCGATGCAGATCCTTGGCGGATACGGTTATATCTGCGATTACGAGATCGAGCGCATGTACCGCGATGCCAAGATTACAGAGATCTACGAGGGGACAAACGAGGTTCAGCGGGTCGTTATCTCAAAAATGTTGCTTTCGTAATACCTACCCACCTTAATACTTGACATGCACGTTAAGTAGAGTTATCTAGACGCGGCAGGCATCAAGTCAGGAGTGGTGTTACTGTGGAAGCAACCCGCGAAATCTACTGGAACATCGGTCATGGGGTCGTCATACCGATGTATATTCTCGCCTTGGCCGCCTTCGGCGTCATGGCCTGGGGATTCCGGCAGCGCCTCCGGGTCTGGCGTCAGGGCAAAGCGCTCAACCGCTTCGATCGTTGTGGCCGGCGGGTCAAACGGTTGATTACCGAGGTATTTAGCCAAAACAAGGTATTGCGGGTCAAGGACGGAGGGATATTTCACGCCCTCTTTTTCTGGGGTTTCCTGATCCTTTTCGCCGGCACCATGCTGGTGATGGTCCAAGCCGATTTCTTCACCCCGCTGATGCGCGTCAATATCCTGTCGGGAGAATTCTACAAAGCTTTCTCGCTGGTGCTGGATCTGGCCGGCATTGTATCGCTCCTCATGCTGACCGGACTCATTATCCGGCGTTTCGTCATCAAGCCCAAAGGGCTTGAGATAGTCAGGGACGATTACATTGTACTCCCATTGCTCTTTCTAATTCTCATCACCGGTTTTTTTCTTGAAGGCGCCCGCATGGCGGCCACCGAACTGAGGCAGAACCCCCACCTGGCACGCTTCTCGCCCATCGGCCTTCTGTCGGCTCAACTTCTAACCGGCATGAGTTTGGATGCACTCCTGGTTATGCACAGGGTGCTATGGTGGTTTCATTTCATCCTGGCGCTCGGCTTCTTCTGCGCCATTCCCTACACCAAACTGCGCCATATCCTGACCACCGGCGCCAACGCCTTTCTGGCGCCGCTGGAGCCCAAAGGCGCCATCGCCACCATCGACCTGGAAGACGAAAGTGTTCAGCAGTTCGGTGCGGCGGCCGTAACCGACCTGACCTGGAAAGACATCTTCGATGCTGATGCCTGCACCTCCTGCAAACGCTGTCAGGACCGCTGTCCGGCCCATGCCACCGAAAAACCGCTGTCTCCCATGAAGATCGTTAAGCAGATCGGCGAGATGGCCGAAGGCAACCCGTCCGGCAACCTGATCGAAACCGTCAGCTCTGATGCCCTCTGGTCCTGCACCACCTGTCACGCCTGCCAGGACGTCTGTCCGGCCAACATCGAACATGTCAACAAGATTCTGGAGATGAGAAGGAATCTGACCCTCATGGAAGGCGCCTTTCCCGGCGACGAAGTCCGCACCGCCGTCGGCAATGTCGAAGTCAACGGCAATCCCTTTGGCTTGGGCTTCGCCGCCCGTGGCCAGTGGGCCGGCGGTATCGGCGTCGCCGCCTTGGAGAGCGGTGAAGAGGTAGACATCCTTTACTTCGTCGGTTGCTACGCCTCTTTCGACAAACGAAACCAGCAGGTCGCAAAAAGCTTCATCGCCGTCTGCAACGCGGCCGGCATCCGGGTAGGCATCCTTGGTAAAGAAGAAAAATGCTGCGGCGAACCGCTCAGGAAGCTGGGCAACGAATACCTGTACCAGATGATGGCTGCGGAAAATATCGAACTGATCAAAAGCTACGGCGTCAAGCGGATCGTCACCACCTGCCCGCACTGCTTCAATACCCTGGTGCGCGATTACAGGGATCTGGGGCTGGAGATACCGGTGGAACACTACAGCACCTACGTCAGCCGGCTGATCGCCGACGAACGCCTGAAACTTAAACCGGAGCCGTTTAACTTCACCTATCACGACTCCTGCTACCTGGGACGCTATATGGACATCATCGATCAGCCGCGCGGTGTGCTCAAGGCGGCTGGCGGAAACATTGCCGAAATGGACAAATCGGGCTACGACGGTTTCTGTTGCGGCGCCGGCGGCGGCCGTATCCTGGCCGACGAAAAGCTGGGCGGCAAGATCAGCGAAGCGCGGGTCAGGATGGCCCAGGAGACCGGCGCGCCGCTCTTGATATCCAATTGTCCCTTCTGCTTGACCATGTTCGAGGACGGCATCAAGACCGGCGACGCCGAAGGCCGGTTGCAGGCCAGAGATCTGGCGGAGATCGTGGCGGAGCGGCTATGAGCTATGAGCTATGAGCTATGAGCTATGAGCTATGAGCTATGAGCTTTGAGCTTTGAGCTATGAACAAAGGAAGAACAAGATATGGCAAGAGATTTTCGGAAGGTTAAGGCGTGGGAAAGGGCGCATGCCTTGACGTTGAAGATTTACGGGGCGACGGCACGGTTTCCCGATCAGGAACGATTTGGCCTTGTGTCACAGATGCGGCGGGCGGCGACCTCGATTCCCACCAACATCGCCGAAGGGTGCGGACGGGAGACTCAGAGCGAACTGAATCGCTCGGCTGCAAATCGCCGCCGGCTCGGCCAGCGAGATCGAATATCAACTCCTGCTCTCCCGCGACCTGAAATTCCTGCCGCCCGAATGTTACGCGGCCCTCTCATCCGAAGTTGTTGAAATCCGCCGCATGATCCTCGCGTATTCCAAGAAACTCAAGGCTCAAAGCTCATAGCTCAAAGCTCATAGCTCAAAGCTCATAGCTCAAAGGGAGACAACATGAAACTGCTGGTCTGCATCAAACAGGTCCCCGACCTGGAATCCCGCTTCAAACCCAACGCCGAAGGCGTCTGGTACGACGAGACCGACTTGGCCTGGCGAATGAACGAATACGACGAGTACGCCGTAGAGCAGGCCGTTCAGCTCCGCGAGAAACTCGGCGACGGCGCCAAGCTGACGGTGCTATCGATCGGCCCCGACCGGGTAGTTGCGGCGATCAAGAAGGCACTAGCCATGGGAGCCGACAACGCCGCCCATATCCAGGATCCGGCTGCTGCCGTCAAAGACCCCTGGCAGATCGCCTCGATCATCGCCGCCTATGCCAAGGACAAAGGTTTTGACCTGATCTTTACCGGCATGCAGTCCCAGGATCGTGGTTCTGCTCAGGTGGGGGTGGCGGTTGCCGAGCAGCTTGGGTTTGCCTGTACTACCACCATCGTTGGTTTTCAGTATGAAAACGGAACAGTTACCGCCAAACGCGAACTGGAAGGTGGTGTCAAGGGCGTCGTCAAGCTGAAAACTCCGGCTTTGGTAACTTGCCAGCTCGGGCTGAACGTACCGCGCTACCCGACCCTGCCCAACATCATGAAGGCCAAGAAGAAGGAGATCACTGTCATAGCAGTCGCCGACCTGCTGAGCGAAGCGGCGCTGGCGACCACGGCCAGTTTCCACCCTCCGGCCAAAAAAGGGGGCGGCATTGTTCTTGAGGGGGATGTTGGAGAGTTGGCGGACAAGGTTGTAGCGATACTTAAGGATAAAACTGCGGTACTGCGATAACTGCGAAAGGCCTTTTGAACTTTTATAAGAAGATAACCATGAAAACATTATTGATAGGCGAATACCGGGAAGGAAAACTGCTCGACTCGACGTACGAACTGCTTGGCTTTGCTTCCCAAATGGGGGCCGAGACCGCCATGCTGCTGGTCGGAAGCGAAACACAGCTTCCGGCCTATGGCGGTACGCTCTACCTGGCGGATGCAACGACGTGTGGCGAATACAACCCGGATCTGCACAAAAAGCTGATTCTAGATGCGGTGCAGAAGGAAAACCCGGACTACATAGTATTTCTACACTCTTCCTACGGCTGGGACCTGGCGCCGCGCGTGGCAGCCGCGCTGAAGGCGGCGCAGGTGTCCGAGGTAACCGGCATTGTGCCGGGAGGTTTTGGTTTTGGTTTTGGTTTTGGTTTTGAGGTGGGCTGCTGCAACGCCAAGATGCGCCGCACCGTCAGGCCGAACACCGCCCCGGCTGTACTGACCATTCAGGCCGGCGCCTTCCCGGTCGAACAAATGGGAGGGACTCCCCAACTGCAGAAACTGGCATCGGAAGGAAAGGGCGCATTGGAATTCATCGGCTATGAGCCGGCTGAAAAGAAGGAAGTGGATCTCGGCAAGGCGGAAATTGTCGTCTCCGTCGGACGCGGGATCGGCAAGAAGGACAACGTCCCGGCGATCGCAGCATTGGCCAAGGCGCTGGGGGGTGAACTGGGCGCCACTCGTCCGGTGGTTGATGCCGGGTGGGTGGAGCACAGCCATCAGGTCGGCACCACCGGTCAGACGGTAGCGCCAAAGCTGTATGTCGCCTGCGGCATTAGCGGCGCCATCCAGCATCTGGCCGGGATCAAGAAATCCGATTTCATCGTTGCCATTAACAAGGACAAGGACGCACCCATCGGCGAGATCGCCGATGTGCTGGTTGTGGCGGATGTCATGCAGTTTGTACCGGCATTGACCGCTAAAGTTGCTCCTGTCAGTTCTTGACGGTCATCGGCGTGCGATCAAAATTCCTATCAGTCGACCGATCTTCGCCTCGGTGCCGTCGATCGTCATCGCGCTGGCCGGCGGCATCGCCGTCCGGACGTTGCTCATTGCCCAGTATCCCGAGATCACGCCGCCGACGGTGGAAGTCTCGGAGTCGCACCAAGCAAGCAAGGCGTATGAGGCCTCACCGGACACTGGACCACCCGCGGCAAACCAGACCGGCGGGCCAAATAAAAAAGGCCACGCGAGGATGCGGCCCCGCATGGCCTTACTATATTGGCATCACCGACGGGGATCGGCCGTCAGCGTCGCCGTATCTGGTTTTCTATATTCAGTTATACACGCAGAAGTACCTGGGTAAAGAGCAAGAAAGCCGTTACGCAGAAATCGTTACGCATATAGACACGGCTTCATCAGCCTGCACCAATCTGCACCATGCGATCGGTCGCTCATGGACAAATCCACCGCTGCACGCCAGCACTGGGTCCTTATCCAGGTGGGGTTGTTGGTGAAGATTCATGTGGAGCGCAAGCTGAATTGCATCAGATATATGATGCCCCAGCAAAATCCGTGCAGGTTCTGTGCCAGGGCAGATTCAGATATCAAGAAACGGTGGATAAACGTGACTCCCGGAAAACGGTTGACTTGATGGGACGGGGACTCGAATCGACATGCCGAACGGAACGATCAAGATAGCCGAGAGGGTGAAGCCACGTTCGGCTCATCGGATGGTTGGCCTTATGTGTTGCGCACTCTCATCTTAACCAACTGTTCACGCTCATAATAAACTTCAAACACGTCGTAGTCCAAACTGGCCTGCCATCGAGGGTATCCAATCCTGTATGAGTGCCATCCCCTGTGCTCGTAGTCCGGCTTACCTATTAGTTCCTCAACTTCTCGTCGGCTCATACCTGGCTTGAGTTGTCTCATCAAGGATTTGACCATTGGGCGGCGAGGAGACTGCATCTTCTCCATCTTGTTCTCAATCCATGCAGCCCGGTCAAATCGTGCAAGCCACAGTTCAGCTTGATAACCGCCACCAAAAAAAAGAAACCAAGGAACACCTACACCAAACAACAGCGAAATTAAGACGAATCCTACAGAGAGCAGCTTCTTCTGTTTTGGCGTCATACTGTCTTCTCTTCCGGCCAACGCGGCAAACGAACGCTAAAGTTCACCCGCCACGCCAACCAATTTACCATCCATAACCGCCGTTTCCCTCAATTTAGCGGGTCTTCACGCCGTGTCAAGAATCGTTCCTTTTCCGGCATACACCCCATCATCTCGCCCCTCGGCCGACTTCCCCGCTAAAGCAGTCCGAGATTGCCATCTCGTAGTTCAAGACACCGAGAAGCCGTCAAGAACGAGGTTGATGACATAGGCCCCGCCATCAGTTGAACGAGGCGGGAGCCCCAGCTATGGAGGGGATTGGAAATGAACGCTCCAATGCAGCACGGCTGCAGCACCGAGATCGCAACGCCTAGCCGATAGCCCGTTCCCACGTCGTCATTCGTTTGCCGCAGTGCCGACACTCCCGACGGCGAACCAACCGGCCTTCTCGGTAGGCTCTTGTGTAGATCACCCGGAAATGTTTGCAGCCGCAGGCACGGCACTCCAGGCCGCGGTGCTCGTCGTCGGGCTGCCGTAGATGATTGTTCACCAAATTCATCCTCTACTCCGTTGCAGGTCAGAAAGCCTAAGTCTCGGTCGCGTCCGCGCGGATCGTTGGTCGGTACCGGGCAATAACCACACCCAAGGAGCCCCATAATGCCCACGTCCCATTCGATCCAGATCATCGACGACCTTCTGATCCTCCTGGACGAGGAGGGCAACGGCTGCGACAGCCATGAGCTCCGCGACCTCCGCGCCGCGGACCGGCAACTTCGCTGTTGGTACAAAGAACACAAGTTCAACTTCGCGGCGGCAAGGCACGACGTGTCGGAGTTTTTCCGCGCTTGCGACGACAGACCGACACGGCCCGCTCCCCGCGACCCTGCAATAATGAACGCAAGACTGGCCGAGATCGCCAAGCATGTCCTGAAGGTTCCGCCTTCGACCTACCGCGATTCGGACCGGCGGGACTTGTTTAAGGTCTCGGTTGGACAGATCAAGCTGGCGTTGCGGGCAGCCTACGAAGCTGGCCGCACATCGGTGATGTAACCCCTGTTTCCCTTTTATCCAAGGAGATGTGCGATGACGAAGAGAGACGTAAAGATTGGCGGTGTAGACGCCACCCAACTTCACTTCGCTCTTCTTCATCGCACATCTCCTCGGAAAAAGGGTATTCTTCAACCTTCGCAACGAACTACTACGTTCGTCTGCACATCCACAGATGAGCCATGTTTTCGGAAAAATGGCAAGCGGAATCCACGCCCGATTCGGCTGGATTTCTGTAATTCCTGTGTAATCGTTTGGCCCGAGATTGCTCGGCAATGCCCGACAATAACACTGAAGAACGGCAACCTGGCCCGCTGAACCCCCAGGCCTTACGGCTGGCGGATTTGGCCCGTGTTCTCTCCGCCTCGGGCCCCAGCCTGGTCACCGTGGAAATGCTCCAGGCGGACGTCGCCAACGGCGCGCCGACCAACGCGGATGGAACGCTGAACCTGGTTCACTACGCCGCGTGGCTGGTGAAGGAGATGGCTGGTGGCGATTGACCCGCGACAACTGCGTCCGACCGAGTTGGTGCGACTGCTCAACTCCACGCCGCTGGGTGAGGTGATCGGTGAGCGGCAGTTGCTCCGCCACCGCTCCCGCGCGGGCTTCCGCATCGGGGACGATCGCCACGTCGATCTGTTTCGTTACGTGGCCTGGTTGGTCGCGGTCCGCCACAAACCCAGGCCCGAACCTGAGGGCGATCCTTACGGAAGGCAGCCCCGCGTCGCCCGCGGTTGAGATTGTCTGAGCTACAACACAGGAAACCCTAAATGGCCAGGGACGAGAAGAAGTCGGAATCTCAAGGGATAGAGTGCCCCAGGTGCGGTTGCCGGCACCTCTATGTGGTCTATACCCGTCCGCGCTACAAGAAGATTCTCCGGGTCCGC
>JAHIKV010000120.1 GCA_018897395.1 Planctomycetota bacterium
CAACCGACGTTTCGGCCGTCTCGATCGGAAGGTCCAGAAGCGTGGCATTCATAGGGCCATGCTATAACCAGATTGTCCGCCTCAGACCAGATCAATATCCTTGCTGATCCACCCCAACGGACGGGTTAGACGAAGCTTTACAGGTTTTTCTGTCTAACTCTCACCGTGGCAACTTGTTACAATTCACGTGCTGATTCAACAGTGCCATTCAGTTCTGACACCTTTTTCTTCCCTTGACACCTTTTTCTTCCCTTGACACCTTTTTCTTCCCTGACACCTTTTTCTTCCCCCTTTTTCTTCCCTTTCTTCCCTTACTGTGAATTGCGGGCTTGGAGGGTCTGGCTGAGGGTGCGGGCGGTTTGGGTGGCGGTGCTCAGCATCACATCGTCGCCTTTGGGCAGCTTGCCGTCGATCGGCCGGGCGGCTACACGCACGACGATGTCCGGCTCGACGCCCACGCGGCTGAAGGGCTGGCCGGCGGGCGAATAGAACTTCGCCGTGGTCAGCCGCACCCCGCAGTTCGCTTCCTCCAACGGGAAGATGCCCTGCACCGAGCCTTTGCCGAAGCTCCGCGTGCCGACGATCGTTCCCCGGCGGTGGTCGCGGATGGCCCCGGCGAAGATTTCCGCCGCGCTGGCGCTGTCGTGGTCGATGATCACCACCAAGGGCGTCCGCCACTTGCCGACCTCGTGGGCGGAGTAGGTGAAGTCTTCCGCCGTGCTGCGGCCGCGCGTGGAAACGATGATCCCGCGGTCGACGAACCGGTCGACCACCTCGACGGCGGACATCAGCAATCCGCCCGGATTGCCGCGGACGTCGATCACCAGGCTCTTCATCCCCCCGCGGTGCAGTTTCCAGAGCGCGGCGTCGAGGTCTCGGGCGGTGGTCTTCTGAAAGCAAGTCAACTTGATGTATCCGATCCCGAATTGCCGGTCGATGATGCCGACCCGGTCGACGCTCGGCACCTCAACCACGCGGCGCTCGACGCGGACCTGTCTGGCGGGCTGCTCCGGCGCGGCCAACGTGAGGCTCGCCACGCTCCCCTCGGGGCCTTGCAGCATATTGGCCGCCTGATCGGTCGAAAGGTTTTCGGTCGACCGGCCGTCGACGGCGAGGATCCGATCGCCGGCGCGGACTCCGGCCTGCTCGGCGGGGCTGCGGGGTATCACGCCCACGATCACCAACCCGCCGTCGCGGGCCTTCAACTCCACACCCAGACCGACAAAGTTCCCTTCTATTTGCGCGTATACTTCGTTGAGTTGGTTAGGCGTAAGGTACGAGGAATAGGGGTCCAGCGCGTTGGTGGCGCCGCAGAGGTACTCCAGGACCACGACGGTTGGATTGATCTCCAGCCGCTGCTGGGCCAGCCGCGCTACGGTGGAGACGGCCTGGCGGGCCTCGGCGCGGCTGACGACCATCCACGGATCGACGACTCGCCGCAACTCGTCTTGGAAGGCTTCAACCGCCAGCCGGTCGCGTTGAGGGATGTTCCGGTCCAGAAAAGCCGGCTCGCCCAGCGCCACCCGCAGGTTGCCGGTCCCCCGGTCCAACAACCCCTTCCAACGCGGCGTTTCGACGTAGTGGGACTCGATCTTCAACAGCACTTGGGCGTACAGATTCAATGCCCGTTCGGTCGATAGTCGCGCGACCGACTCGTGGAAACTCCGGTCGGCATAGCGGCGTTCGACGTCGTAGTGGAGCCGCGCGGCGTCGAACCGTCGTTGCAAATCGACCTCTTTCGGGTGCTGCCGGACGGCGTCCTCGTAGTGGGCCAGCGCTTCGCCCCAGCGGCGCTCGATTTCCAATTGATGTCCGCGTTGCAGCAGCTCGTCGATCTCGCCGCGCGGGTCCGAAATGGTGACCGTGGTGGGAAGCTGGGCGTACGCGGCAGCGGTCAATAGCAACGCCAACGCCGCCAAACACGCGCGAATACCGACTACATAGCCCCGTCGTCGCATGATGTCGTCCGTTGTTGGTGGGCACGTCGCCGACGGCCGGCAAGCGGCGTAAAACGACGCGGCTTAATAGGGGTTAGCGGCGAGCAGGCCGGGAAACGGGTCCGATTTCCCGGCCTAAAGCAAGGGTACTTTACGTTTGGCCGTGCGTCAAAAAATCCGCCGAAGAAATCCTTGCGGCCAACCGCTACAACCAGCAAGACCAACCCCGCAAAGTCGCGTGGCAACGAATGTCTATTACCCTGCCGCGGAAACGCGACGCGCCGATTATGACGGACAGGGCCGCACGTGCCGATCGATCCGCCCGCAACGGTATGGGTTGCCGTTTAGCCGCCGCGTCCACGCGGCGTGGCGTGGTTCATTCCACGCCCTTCGCTGCGTTCAGGGCGTGCCACCCAGCGGGATGAACCGGCTGAAGCCGGGACTACGAACACCGCCACAAACCGCTCCTGGGCAGGGTGCTTGTTGCGTCCCCGGCGGGTGATTTTCCGCCCGGACAAGAAAATCGTCGCCGAAAAAACACAGATTCTTCCGCGCCGTTGGGATTACTATGGAGGGAGAGGACTTTTCGGAGTTTTTTTCTCTTCTTCAAATCAGGGGATTCCGGGCAAGAGCCGCCAAACTCTCGCCGGAGGAAATACATGGATACATTGCCTCCCGAAAACGTCGATCGGTTCATGAAACTGCTGGTCGGCCACCAGGGCCGGCTCTATCAGTACGTGCGGATGTTGATGCCGCGCGGGCAAGACGCAGACGACGTCTTGCAGCAGACCTTTCTGGTGATGTGGAAGAAGTTCGACGAGAGCTACTCGGAATCGAGTTTCTACGCCTGGGCGACGCGGATCGCTTATCTGGAAGTGCTCAAGACCCGCGACCGGAAGTCGCGCGACGTGCCGGTTCTCGACCGAGCGGTCTTGGAACAGATCGCCGACGACGAGGCCCGCGAGCCGGATTATTTGGCCAACCTAAAAACGTTTCTGGAGTTTTGCTTGGATAAACTCGCGCCCGGCGACCGCGAGTTGATCGAGCGCCGCTATCAGCCGGGCGTGCTGGTCGGCGCGTTGGCGGCCGAATTGGGCCGGCCGGTCAATTCCGTCTCGAAGTCGTTGGGGCGCATTCGCCGGACGCTGTGGAAGTGTATCAACGAGGCGGCCGCCTTGGCGGAAAAGGGGACAGGTCCAATTTGTGCAAAGCACCCTTCGGGCCGTTCCGGCAAATTGGACCTGTCCCCTTTTTCGCCTCCAGGAGGGCGCGATGATCCCCGAACCTGATGGGACGGCCGAATTGGAAGCCCTGCTCGAACGCCTCATCGACGGCAAGTTCGACGCATCGGACCGGACGCGGCTGAACGTCTTGCTCACCCAGGGCGAGGCCCCGCGGCGTTACTATCGTGGTTACATGCGGCTCCACCACGGGCTGGAATGGCGGATCGGCAAGCCGGCCTTGCGACAAGAACTTTGTCCACCGCGAGATTGGAACGGGGACGAGGGGCAAGATAAGCGCGAACGAGGGATGGTCGGTTTACCGGCCATTGATCTTCCCGTTGGTGCGGCAGTTGAACATCCCGTTGGTGCGGCAGTTGAACTGCCGCACCATCTCGATCTCGAATCTCAGATTCCAAATCCACCCTTCCCCGCTCTATCCACTACCCACTATCCACTACCCACTTCTGACTTTGTAGGCAGTTGGGCGTTTTCCTGTATGGTCGCAACGGTGTTCGTGGGCGTGATGCTGCTGGGGTTCTGGGCGATAACAATCACCCACCATTACGAAATCGCCGACAATAGCCGGGGGCAAACTGCCCCCGGTGTGTCCGCCCACACCGAGCCGGAAATGGTTTTCGTCGGCCGGATCACCGGCATGGCCGATTGCAAATGGGATGACCCCGGAGCGGAAGCCTTCTTCAACGGCGCTTCCGTCCCCCTGGGCCGCAAATACACCCTGGCCTCCGGCCTGGTGCAGATCACCTACGACAGCGGCGCTAACGTTATCCTCCAAGGCCCCTGCACCTACGAAGTGGAATCCAGCAGCGGCGGCTATCTCGCACTGGGAAAACTGACGGCGCGGGTGGGGGCGGTTGAAGGAAAAGGTTCAAGTTCCAAGGTTCAAGGTTCAAGGTCTACTTCACTAACCACTAGCCACCAACCACTAGCCACTAATTCTAATCCCCAATCCCTAATCCCTAATCCCTTG
>JAHIKV010000121.1 GCA_018897395.1 Planctomycetota bacterium
CAAGGGATTAGGGATTAGGGATTGGGGATTAGAATTAGTGGCTAGTGGTTGGTGGCTAGTGGTTAGTGAAGTAGACCTTGAACCTTGAACCTTGGAACTTGAACCTTTTCCTTCAACCGCCCCCACCCGCGCCGTCAGTTTGCCCAGCGCGAGGTAGCCGCCGCTGCTGGATTCCACTTCGTATGTGCAAGGCCCTTGAAGGATGACCTTCGCCCCGGTGTCGTAGGTGATTTCCATCAAGCCGGAGTCGAGCTTGTACTTGTGGCCCAGCGGGACGTAGGCGTAGCCATGAGGGGGCAAGAAGTCCTTGTCGTCCGACCATTTCACGTCGAGCAGCCCGGTGATGCGGCCGACGAAGACAAACTCCGGCCTGGCGTCCGACGGCACCGACTTCGACGGCGCCGTGGCGAAATGCTGGTGGTGGGTGACTTTTACCGCCCAAGCGCCCAGAATCATCGCGCCCACGATTACCGTTGCGACCATGCAGGCGAACGTCCAACTGCCTACAAAGTCAGTAGCGGGTAGTGGATAGCGGGTAGTGGATAGTGAAGGAAAAGGCGTAGAAGGGGCGTTTTCAACGGCCGGCGGACTGAACAACCTTTGCCCCGCCTCACCGGCGTTGAGCCATCGTAGGCCGCCACAGAGGGTGCTGTAGCGGATGTAGAACCGGCGCACCTCGGCGTCGCCGGTCACCAGCGTTTCGATCCTCGCCAGGCCGTCGTCGTCGATCGCACCGTCGCGCATTCGCCACAGCAACTGTTCGAGTTCGGCGATTTTGGGGTTCGGCGCGTCCATCGTCATCCTTTGTCTCGCATCGCCTGCTCGATACATTCCAACAGTTCCCGGTGGACCCGGGCGAGCATGCGGTAGACGGTGCTCAGCGGCCGGCCCACCGCGGCGGCCACCTGCCGGGTGTCGGCGCCGGGCGTGTAGCGGCGGTCGATCAACTCGCGGTCCTCGGGGAGAAGTTTACGATAGCAATCGGCCAAGGCGAGCATCTCGCCGTCCAGCGCGTCGGACATCGTCGCCATGTCCGCTTCGACCGCGTCGAGAAATGCATCGCTGAAGGGCCGCGGCCGACGCCGCTTCGAGTCGAAGTAGCTCAGCGCCCGGAATCGTGCGATCCGGCAAATCCAGGCGAGGAAATTGCTCCCCGGCTGAAACTCGCCGAACTTCTCCCAGGCCAAAGCGCTGGCCTCCTGAAACACGTCGTCCGCGCCGGAGTCGTGTCCCATCAGAGTGAAAATGTAGGCGTACAGCCGCTGGGCACAGCGAGTGAACTCGCGGACGAACTCGTCGGTGCGGTTGCTCTCCGGCATGACTTCCCTCGCAGGGAAAACTGACTGCCCGCGGAATACGGCGATTGCGTGCTTGGAAGAGAAGATTCGATCCCTCCCTATAGTGTAATTCGATGAGGGCCGTTATTTTCTCACGGCTGTTTCCAATGGAGGGGTATGCCGTCGTTGACAGCGGTAGCCGACGCCTATACAGTGTTTTGTGATAGACTTGCTGCGGATTTCTTAGAACGTGTTTTGAAATGTGGCACAGCCGCCCTCGGCTGTGTGAATTGCGTTTTACGTTTTACGTCCAGAAAGGTTTCCATCATGTACCGCCGTGATTTTCTTAAGACAACCGCTCTGGGCGCCGCCGCTGCGATGGCCGGCGTGCCCGTCGAGGCTATTGCCGAGACCGAGACGGAGCGCCTCGCCCGCAAACTGCCGCGATGGCGCGGATTCAACCTGCAGGAGAAGTTCCAAGTCGCACGGAATGCGCCTTTTGTGGAATCCGACTTCCAGTGGATGGCCGAATGGGGATTCGACTTTGTCCGGCTGCCGATGGATTACCGCTGCTGGACTGACTCGAATGACCCCTACAAGCTCAATGAGAAGGTACTCGGCGAGATCGATCAGGCGGCGGTGGAGTACGGCCGCAAGCACGGCATTCACGTCAGTCTGAACCTGCACCGTGCGCCTGGCTACTGCGTCAACCAGCCGCCGGAGAGACTTAACCTGTGGGCCGACGAGGAAGCCCAGAAACAGTTTGATTTCCAGTGGTCGAGTTTCGCACGGCGATACCGAGGCATCACCTCGAAGCAACTCAGTTTTAATCTTCTGAATGAGCCCGCCCACACAACAGCCGAGGCGTATTGCAGGGTTGTGCGGCGAGTGGTGGCGGCGATTCGCCGTGAAGATCCCGCGCGGTTGATCATCGCCGACGGGCTTCAGTGGGGGCGCGAGCCGATGTTCGATCTAGCCGATCTCGGCGTTGCCCAAAGCACCCGCGGCTACGACCCGATGCAGATCAGCCATTATCAAGCGCCCTGGGGAGGCGGCGAGCGATGGCCAAAGCCCACATGGCCGCTGAAACAAGGCGACAAGACGATCGACCGCCAGCGGTTGCTGCACGATCGTATCGAACCGTGGCGGAGACTGGCGGCCAAGGGCGTAGGTGTACACGTCGGCGAATGGGGCGCTTACAACAAGACGCCCCACGACGTGGTGCTGGCCTGGGCCCGCGATTGCCTGGAACTATGGAAAGAGGCCGGCTGGGGCTGGGCCTTGTGGACCTTCCGCGACTCTTTCGGCATCCTGGACAGCCAACGGACCGACGTCGCTTACGAAGACTTCCGCGGACACAAGCTCGACCGCAAGATGCTCGATTTGCTGCGCATGAACTGAGAAGCTGTTTTAGAACTCAAAATGTGGCACAGCCGCCCTCGGCTGTGCCCGGAAGCTCACGGCGGCAATTCACACAGCCGAGGGCGGCTGTGCCACATTTCAGAACACGTTCTTAGGCAGTTCGGAGGGTTCTCGTGGCCGAAAAGCCGTGGGGCGGGGTGTTCGAGCGGGCGACCGACCGTCGCGTCGAGGAGTTCACCGAGAGCGTGAGCTTCGACCGCCGACTCTACGCGCAGGACATCGACGGCTCGCTCGCCCATGCCCGGATGCTCGCCAAGGTCGGCCTGATCGAGCCGGACGAATGTCGCCAAATTGAGCAGGCACTCGAGGAAATCCGCCGCGAAATTGAGCAGGACCGCTTCCCGTTCAGTGCGGAGCTAGAGGACATCCACATGCACGTCGAGCGGGCATTGATCGACCGGCTCGGCGACGTGGGCCGCAAGCTCCACACCGCACGTAGCCGAAACGACCAGGTCGCAACCGATCTGCGGCTCTGGGTCCGCGGGGCGATAGATCGGCTCGACAATAATATAGTGAACTTGCAACGGGCGTTTCTCGGCCGGTGCGAGAAGGACGCCGGGGTGATATTGCCCGGCTACACCCACCTCCGCCGCGCCCAGCCGGTGCTGGCCCCGCACTACTGGCTGGCCTATTGCGAGAAGCTTCAGCGCGACCGGTCGCGGCTGGCCGACTGTCGGCGGCGGACGAACGTGTTGCCGTTGGGCGCGGCCGCGCTGGCCGGCACGAGCCTGCCGATCGACCGGGACGACGTCGCCGCCCGGCTCGGATTCGACGAGGTAGCCGCCAACAGCCTCGACGCGGTTAGCGACCGCGACTTCGCCCTGGAGTTCGCCTTCGCCCTGGCGTTGATCGCCGAGCACCTCGGTGGTTGGGCCGAGGAGTGGATCCTCTGGTCGACCGAAGAGTTCGGATTCCTGAAACTGCCCGAGGCGTTTTGCACCGGCTCGTCGATCATGCCGCAGAAGATCAACCCCGACGTGCTGGAGTTGATCCGAGGCAAGACCGCCCGGGCGATCGGCAACCTGCAAACGCTGCTGGTGTTGGTCAAGGGCCTGCCGCTCGGCTACAACCGCGACCTCCAGGAGGACAAGCCGCCGCTGATGGATTCGTTCGACGCGGTCCGCGCCTCGCTCGAGGTGGCGGTCCCGCTGGTCGACGGCGCGGAGTTGGATCGGGCGGCAATAGCCGCGCGGCTCGACCGCGGGCATCTCGACGCCACCACCTTGATGGAACATCTGATTCGACGCGGATTGCCGCAACGGACCGCACACGGACTGGTCGGCCGGCTGGTGCGCAAGGCGATGGACCGGGGCGCGCGGCTGTCCGACCTCTCGCTGGACGAGTTCCACGAGGTCCACGCCGACATCGACGAAGGCATATACGAAGTGCTTGGGCCCGAGAAGGCCGTGGCCGCCATGACCAGCCACGGCTCGACCGGCCCCGCGCAAGTTGAGAAACAAGTTCGACGTTGGAAGGAGTTGCTGTCGGTATAATTTCGTTTAGCCCCGGCGTCCACGCCGGGAGCGCCACACAACGGGATAAAGAGCGTTTTTCCCGGCGTGGACGCCGGGGCTAAACAAACGTCATCCACCCAACGTCGTGCAAGTCCATTTAGCGACGAAAACCGCCATGAAATTATCATCTCAATCGACGATCTTGATCTTTGCAACGATTTTGGTCTGTGTCGCTTCAGTGCCCGCCGCGGCCCAGCAGCCTGCGAACGAGCCGTCCGAGGCGGCACCCAAGGACGCCGCCGTGGCCGCAATCCTGGCGACCAAACCGACCACGCCCGCCGAATGCGTCCGCGCGGCGAAGATTCTCTTCGAGCTTGGCCGGCCGGAACTGGCTAAACCGTTCCTGAAGAAAGTGATCGACGCCAATCTCGATCGAGGGCAGCTCGCCGAGTTGGGCCGCGAGGTCGGCTCGACGATGTTCATCGAGTTGGCCGGCCGCGAGGCGCTGTTGCCCGAGGCCCGAAAACTGGCCGACGCCGTCGCCGCGGCGGTCCGCGCCGAGACCGAGGACGCCGAGCGAATCGACTCGCTGATCCGGCAGCTCCAAGACCCGTCGCCGGAGAAGCGTTTGCGGGCAGTCGTCGGCTTGCAGGAGGCGCGGGACGCGGCCATCGTCCCGTTGATTGCGGTGTTGGCCGACACGGACCGCGCCGCCGAGTACGCCAACGTGCGGGCGGCGCTGGTCGAAATGGGACGCTCGGTCATCGGACCATTGACGGCCATCGTCGGCCGGGCCGACCCGAAGCTCAACGTCCAAGCGATCGAGACGCTCGGCGCGATGAACGACCGGAAGGCGGTGCTTTGCCTGCTCGCGCCGTGTCTTTCGGACGACAGCGACGAGAATGTCCGAGCCGCGGCCGCCAAGGCGTTGAGGCGGTTGGTCGGCGGCGTACCCACCCGGGCCGAGGCGATCGGAATGTTGACCGACGCCGCCCGAGCGCATTTCGATCGC
>JAHIKV010000380.1 GCA_018897395.1 Planctomycetota bacterium
CCCAATCCCTTGTCCGGAAATCCTACCAGAATCCGGTGGAAACGTTTGAAACCAATGTCATCGGAACAGTTAATGTTTTTGAGGCCTGTCGGAAAACAGATTACGTAAAGGCCATTGTAAATATTACCAGTGACAAATGTTACGAAAATCAGGAATGGATTTGGGGATACCGTGAAAACGATCCAGTGGGCGGCCATGATCCTTACAGCGCATCAAAAGGATGTGCGGAATTGGTCACCGCCAGTTATCGGAAATCATTTTTCCCTCTCGAAGAGTATCAGAAAAGCCATCAGATCCTTGTGAGCAGCGTCAGGGCCGGAAATGTCATTGGCGGTGGGGATTGGGGAGATGATCGGCTTGTTACCGATATTATGCGCGCTGCCAGTCAGAATAAAAAAGTTCATATCCGCAACCCTCATGCAACACGGCCCTGGCAGCATGTTCTTGAACCTTTATCAGGGTATTTGTTATTAGGGAAACTATTGCTTGAAGGGAAAAAGGAATTTTCTGGGGCATGGAATTTTGGTCCAAGTGATGAGGGGCATAGAAACGTGCTTTCTGTTATCAGGGAATTTCAAAAACACTGGTCAAATATTGATTATAAAATCAAGGCCGATGAAAAAAATCCACACGAAGCTAATTTGTTGAAACTGGACTGCTCAAAGGCCCATGCAAAACTGAAATGGAAATCGGTGTGGGATAGTTCCACGACATTTGCGAAAACTGCACAATGGTACAAAGAGTACTATGAATCAGAGCATGTTCGCAGTGAAGAACAACTGAAAGAATATACAACTGATGCAAAACATAAACAGATATCATGGGCAGTTCAATGAAAATCAATAAACTTCCATTAGAAGAATCCTTTGTCATTGAATCTGAACCCTTCAAAGATGACAGAGGATTATTCGCCCGGGTCTTTTGCTGGCAGGAGCTCCGAGATATTCTGCATGGTAAGAACATAGTTCAGATCAATCATTCCATAACCAGGCAGAAAGGCGCTATCCGTGGAATGCATTTTCAATATCCTCCAAAGGCGGAGATCAAAATAGTAAAATGCCTGCGCGGTTCCGTCTTTGATGTTATGATTGACTTGTGCCGGGGGTCTTCCACCTTTTTGAAATGGCATGGTGAAGTGTTGTCTGCAGAAAATATGAAGATGATGTATATCCCAGAAGGCTTTGCGCACGGGTTCCAGACGCTGGAAGAAAATTGTGAGCTTCTTTATCTTCACACAGAATTCTACAGCCCCGAGCATGAAGGCGGCGTGCGCTATAATGATCCAAAAGTCGGAATAAAGTGGCCTTTGGAAGTAAGGGATATTTCGGAGAAGGATAAGAAGCATCCATTATTGGCTGAGGATTTTCAAGGCATCGAAATTAAATTAGCCGCAGAAAGACGCTGATGAACGCAGACATGAATATTAATGATCTTACGTATCAGATTAACGGAGCGATATTTGAAGTAAGCCGCACATTGGGAGCGGGCTTTCTGGAAAAGGTGTATGAGAATGCGCTGATGATTGAATTGCGGAGACGAGAATTGAAAGCCGAAAGTCAAGTTCCTATTAAGGTTTTTTATAAGGAAGAAACTGTTGGTGAATATTTTGCCGATATACTTGTTCAGGATAAAGTTATTATCGAACTCAAAGCGGTAGAAAATTTAAGCAGACTCCATGAGGCGCAGATTCTGAATTATTTAAAAGCAACAGGAATCCAGGTTGGCCTTCTGGTTAATTTTAAACATCCAAAAGCAGAGATTAAACGCATGGTTCTTGGTTTAGAGGAATAAACCGTCAGCGGTTTTCTGCGTGATTCTGCGGCTAATATACAGAGGGTTTATATGCGGTGCCGATTTTGTGACAACAATCTAACTCATGAATTCATTGATCTCGTCAATGCGCCGCCATCAAACGCTTTCCTCACTGAAAAGCAATTGAATGAGCCTGAAATTTTCTACCCTCTTAAGTTGTTCGTTTGTCACAACTGTTTTTTAGTCCAAATCGATGAATACAAAGACTCAAAAGAAATTTTTAACCAGGACTATGCCTATTTTTCCTCTTTTTCTACGTCCTGGCTGGATCACGCAAGAAAATATGTTGACATGATAACAGACCGATTGCGATTGGATTCTAAATCTCATGTAATGGAAATCGCTTCCAATGACGGGTACTTACTGCAATATTTTAAGGAAAAGCAGATACCTTGTCTGGGAATCGAGCCGAGCGCCAACACTGCTCAGGCGGCCAGAGAAAAAGGGATTGAGACATTAGAGGAGTTTTTTGGAGTTAATCTTGCACAGAGACTCGCGCAAGCAGGGAGAAAGGCCGATTTGATTATCGGCAATAACGTCCTTGCCCATGTGCCGGACGTCAACGATTTTGTGTCCGGTCTCAAGGTCGCTTTAAAAGACGGCGGTGTCCTAACAATGGAATTTCCCCATTTGATGCGTCTTATTGAAGAAAACCAATTTGATACAATATATCATGAGCATTTTTCCTACCTCTCCTTTCACACCGTACGCCGGATTTTGGTAGAGCA
>JAHIKV010000122.1 GCA_018897395.1 Planctomycetota bacterium
ACCTTGTCTCCCTCTCGGTCTCGGTTCATCAATCCTCTTGGAGGTAATACCACTAACCGGAGAGCCGGATGCGGGAAATCCGCACGTCCGGTTCGGAGGGAGGGGAGGCCGAACTCAATCGGCCTTCCCTACCCCTATCGGTAAAACGGCTAATGGCATAAACGACGCCGCTACAACATGTTAACCCGCTGCCGACGCATCGGTCAATCAGGCGAAAAACAATACCGATTTGACCGCCGCCCCGTTGTGAACGTATAATCACAATAGAGGTGGCCCATGGCGGAAGCAAAACTCGAAACGGAAGTCCGACGCGAGCAGATCGCCGAAGCGGCCATGAATCTGATCGCCGGCCAGGGGCTGCGGCGGATGAGCATCGCGGCCGTGGCCCGGCGCGTGGGGATTGTCCCCTCCGGCATCTATCGCCACTTCAAGAACAAAGACGAAATCATCCACGCCGTGCTCGATCGCGTCGGCCGGCGGCTTTCTGAAAACGTCGAGGCCGCCTGTCGCGAGTGCGACGACCCCCTGGAGCAACTCAAGGGGGTGCTGATGCGGCATATCCGCTTCATTCGCGAGGGGAGAGCGGTTCCACGCATGGTTTTCGCCGACGACGCGCAGACCGACAACTCCCGGCTGAAGCAGCACGCCGTTAAGGTTTTTTCCGGCTATATCGGTCAGGTCGCGGAGATCGTCGGCCAAGGACAATCGCGCGGGCGCATCCGATTGGACATCGACCCGCGGACGGTTGCCATGATGCTCCTGGGCATCGTCGTCCCTGCCGGAATCATCTGGCACTTGACCGACGGCGGATTCGACGTGACCCGACACGCACAACAGTCGTGGCGGTTGTTCACCGCGGCCGTCACCAATAACGCAAATCACCCAGATCAACAGTAATGTGAACGATAATTCACGCATCACGAGGGGGTGGCAGTTTAACTGCCACCCCGACATGCATGCGGGAACGAAACGATGAAAACGAAACTGCCGCTGTTGGTTATTGTCGTGCTCCTGTTGGCGGGCGGAGGGACTGCGTACTGGTTCTGGGGAACGAATCGCGGCACGCCGGACGGTCGAATCCGCGTCTCCGGCAATATCGAGGCCACCGAGACCCAGGTGGCCTTCAAGATCGCCGGGCGGGTCGAAAAGCGGCTGGTCGACGAGGGGATGAAGGTCGAGCAAGGAGACGTGATCGCGGTGCTCGACACGGCCGATCTTCATTGCAACGTGGACCTGCGCCGCGCGGGACTGAAGGTCGCCGAGGCCGAGTTGGCCGAGTTGCTGGCCGGATCGCGGCCGGAGGAGATAGCGGCGGCGAAATCTGCTTGGCAACGGGCCGCCCACGCGCTGGCCGACCTCGAGGCCGGCTCGCGGCCGCAGGAGATCGCGGCCGCCGAAGCGGCATTGGCCGCCGCCGCCGCGGAAAAGGAACGTTGGCAGGCCGATCTCAGACGCGCCACGACCTTGTTCAAGCGAAAAACCATCTCCAGCGAAGACTACGATCGGGTGCGGACCGCATACGACATTGCCGATCAACGGCACCGAGAGGTCGAGGAAAAGTTGAAGCTGGTGAAGGAAGGCGCCCGCCGGGAACAGATCGAGCAGGCCCGCGCGGCGCTGGCCCAGGCCAAGGCCCAATACGATCTGGTCAAGGCGGGGCCACGACGCGAGGACATCGACCAGGCCCGGGCGAGGGTCGAGCAGGCCCACGCGGCGCTCCGGCTGGCCGAGACCCAACTCGGCTACGCCACGGTCGTTTCGCCCATCACGGGTGTAGTGCTCTCGAAAAACATCGAACCGGGCGAGTACGTCGCACCCGGCACGCCGGTGGTCACCGTCGGCGATCTGGTCCACGTCTGGCTGCGGGCGTACATCAACGCGATGGATCAGCAGCCCGTCAAAGTCGGTCAGAAGGCGATTGTCGCCACCGACGCCGGCGGCACGTTCGAAGGGCGAGTCTCCTTCATCGCCCAGGAGGCCGAGTTCACGCCCAAAAACGTGCAAACGCAGAAAGAGCGGGTAAAGCTGGTGTATCGCATCAAAATCGACATCGACAACCCCGGCATGGAATTGAAGCCGGGGATGCCGGCCGACGCGGTGATTGAAACAGTGGAGAGTGGAGAGTGGAGAGTGGAGAGTGGAGAGTGAAGGAGCCGGATTTCGCACCCTCAACAAGAATCCTATCCAGCAATGTAACAATTGAATCTATATTTATCGCTCGGTTTACTCTCCACTCTCCACTCTCCACTCTCCACTCTCCACTACCCACTATCCATGTACGCCATCCGAACCGAGCGATTGACGAAACGATTCGGCCCGCTGACCGCGGTCGACGAGTTGACGCTCGACGTGGCCGAGGGGGAGCTGTTCGGACTGGTCGGTCCCGACGGGGCGGGCAAGACGACCACCATGCGGCTGCTCAGCTCGATCATGACGCCCACCGAAGGCGACGCCTGGGTCGCCGGCTGCCACGTAGTCCGCGAAGCGGAGAGGATAAAAGAGCGCATCGGCTACATGAGCCAGCGGTTCGGCCTGTACGCGGACCTGACGGTGATCGAAAACGTCAACTTTTTCGCCGACGTCTACAACGAGCCGCGACGTGGCCGCCGGGAAAAAATCGACCGGCTGCTGGCGTTCAGCAACTTGACACCCTTTCGGCGGCGGTTGGCCGGCAATCTCTCGGGCGGGATGAAGCAAAAGCTGGGGTTGGTCTGCGCCCTGATCCACACGCCGAAGGTGTTGTTCCTCGACGAGCCGACAAACGGCGTCGATCCGGTATCGCGGCGCGAATTCTGGCGGATACTTCACCAACTGTTGCAGGAAAAGGTGACGATCTTCGTCTCCACGGCGTATCTGGACGAGGCCGACCGCTGTGGGCGGGTGGGGTTGGTGCATCGCGGCAAGTTGCTCGCCTGCGGTACGCCCGCCGAGGTCAAGCGGCTGATGCGCGGCACGATCCTGGAGGTCCGCGCCGAGCAGCCCCGACAGGCGGCGGCGGTGCTCAAGGAACGCTTGCCGGCCGCGTCGGTGGGACTTTTCGGCGACCGTTTGCACCTGGTCTCTCACGAACCGGACCGAGCGGCGGAAGAATCGCGTGCCGCGTTGGCCCAAGCCGGTCTTGGCGTCCTCGGCATCCGGACCATCGAGCCTTCGTTGGAGGACGTGTTCATTTCCGTGCTGGCGGGAAAAGAGGAGAATGCAAATTGAAATACCTGGTTCCCATGCTCCGCGTGGGAACCCACTTGTTCCGACGCTCCGCGTCGGTTGGCTGGGGAGGCGACGCGGGCGGTGCGTTCCCACGGAGGACCGTGGGAACGAGGAATCGGTTGCAGTAGAGGCCATCAATGAATAACTACGCCGTGGTGGTCGAAAACCTGGAAAAACGGTTCGGCGGATTCGTGGCCGTCGACCGCGTCAGCTTCCAGGTCGAGCGCGGCGAGGTTTTTGGTTTCTTGGGTCCGAACGGGGCGGGCAAATCGACCACCATCCGGATGCTCTGCGGCATACTCACTCCCAGCGGCGGCTCGGGCACGGTCGCCGGATTCGACATCCGCACACAGCCCGAGCTGGTCAAGACGCAAATCGGCTACATGAGCCAGAAATTCTCGCTCTACCAGGACCTAACCGTCGAGGAGAACATCGACTTCTACGGCGGCATCTATCGCATCCCGCCGGAAAAACGCCGGCGGCGGAAGGAGTGGGTAATCGAAATGGCGGGCCTGGCCGAACATCGCCGCCGGCCGACCTCGATCCTCTCCGGCGGATGGAAGCAGCGGCTCGCACTCGGCTGCGCCATCCTGCACGAGCCGCCGGTCGTGTTTCTCGACGAGCCGACCTCGGGCGTCGATCCGATCAGCCGCCGCCGGTTCTGGGACCTGATCTACGATCTCTCGGGCCGGGGCGTGACCGTCTTCGTCACCACGCATTACATGGACGAGGCGGAATACTGCAACCGGCTGGGACTGATCTATCGCGGCGAGTTGATCGCCTTGGGCACGCCGCATGAGTTGAAGACGGAGATGGCGTTGCCGGACGGGAGGCTGCCGTCGCTGGAAGATGTTTTCGTCTCTCGGATCGAGGCCCGGGACCGCGTCGAACAGCCCGAGCGGGAGGTGCAACGATGAATCCGCGCCGCGTGGGAGCCGTTGCCCGAAAGGAGTTTTTGCACGTCGTGCGCGATCCGCGCAGCCTGCTGATGGCCGTGGCCACTCCGGTGCTGCTGCTGACTCTATTCGGCTTCGCGCTGACCCTCGACGTGGACAACGTTCCCCTGGCAGTGTGGGACCAGAGCAACACGCCGCGGAGCCGGGAGCTGGTCGGCCGCTTCGACGGTTCGCGCTATTTCTCGCTCAGAATGAACGTCGACAACTATCGGGATTTGGTCCGCGCGATCGACTCGGGCCAGGCGATGATGGGGCTTGTCGTGCCGAGCGATTTTGCCGAGGAGATCGAAGCCGGCCGCGACGCGCCGGTGCAATTGATCGTCGACGGCAGCGACTCGAACACGGCCACTATCGCCATCGGCTACGCGGGCGTGGTGGCCGAAATCTACTCGCTCGACCTGACCATCGAGCAGAACCAACGCCGCGGCGGGCCGCCGTTGAGAATTCCGCTGGACATTAGGCCGAGAGTCTGGTTCAACGAGGAGCTGGAATCGCGGAATTTTATTATCCCCGGATTGATTGCCGTGATTATGATGGTCATTGCGGCGATGCTCACCTCGCTGACGGTTGCCCGGGAGTGGGAACGCGGCACGATGGAGCAGTTGATCTCCACGCCGATCAAGCCGGGCGAGTTGATCCTCGGCAAGCTCGCCCCGTATTTCGTCATCGGCATGTGCGACGTGTTGCTGGCCGTGTTGATGGCCGAGTTTGTCTTCCACGTGCCCTTGCGCGGCAACGTGGCGTTGTTGTTCGGGATGTCGGCGGTTTTCCTGGTCGGGGCGCTGGCGATGGGCATGACCGTCAGCATCGTCACCCGCAGCCAGTTGCTCTCCTGCCAGGTGGCGGTGGTCGCCACGTTCCTGCCCGCGTTTCTGCTGTCGGGCTTCATCTTCACCATCGCCAACATGCCGGCGGTGATCCAGATGATTACATACATCGTGCCCGCGCGATATTTTGTGACGATTCTGAAGGGGATTTACTTGAAGGGGGTGGGATTGGAAATACTCGGCGCCCAGGCGGCCCTGTTGGCCGTCTACGCCGTTGTAATGGTGACTTTGGCGAGGGTTCGGTTGAAGAAAAAATTGACGTAACTACTGGTTCCCATGCTCCGCATGGGAACCCACTGTCCCGACGCTCCGCGTCGGCGAACGGGGAACGACGCGGAGAGTTGACATATAATGGAGCATCAGATAAGATGCAAATGTAGTGCAACGCAACCCCGGAGGATTTTAAGATGTTGGACATCAGCAGCGATATTAAGCCGTTGTCGAGTTTCAAGCGGGATTCCGTGACGCTGATCGGCCAGTTGAAGCAGACGGGCAGACCGGTCGTGCTGACCATCAACGGCAAAGCCGAGGTCGTCGTTCAAGACGCCAAGTCCTATCAGCGGATGGTTGAGTTAGTCGATCGGGCGGAAGCGGTGGTGGGAATCCGGAAAGGACTTGCCTCGATGGCGCGTGGCGAAGGGATTCCGGCGGAAAAGGCCTTCGAGAAACTTCGCAAGAGGCCGAACCCGTCCACGCCTAAGCGGCGAGAATCGTGACAGGGCAAAGAAGCAGGCACAATCCATACACCTATACAACTAGGACCTGGAACTCATGTCTCAAGTTAATGTCAATATTGCATGGAGTGCCGTGAGAGCGATCCTTGAGAATAACTTTTCTTTCAACACAATCAAGGAGATCATGGGGCTTGCCGGATTTGATGTAACCAACCTGTCTCACCTTGAGCAAAGGTCCGGTGGAGGAGCTTCCAAAGGTCAACTGATGACCGCCATTGATAGAGACCTGGTGAAAGTGCTTCATGACGACAAGAGGCATCTGATAAACATTCTTGTTGAAGAAATAGTCCAGAGAAGACCGGATTTGGAAGGACAATTAGAGAAGTATTTGGAGCGGTTGGGCTGGCAGATAATCGAAGGCAATGCCATTCCTATTGAAATCCTAGACAAGTCCGATCTTCCGGAGCTTCCGAGCCAAGCAAAGACGGATTTGATCAAGGCAGCAAGTCGCTTTAGAGATGGAGACTTGTCTGGCTCGTTGGGTTCTGCGTGTGCGGCCATAGATAGCGTAACCTCAGACATATACACAAACCGCAATTTGGGCGATCCAGGAGTGGCAGCGTTCCAAGAACGCTGCACTGTGGCAATCAAGAATTCAGGTCTGATGATGCAGTTGTCACAAGAGCTCCATGCTTTGGGCTGGGAGGAAAGGAGAGTAAAACCCCTAATTGAGAATTTCCGCGGTGCTCTCAATCAAGCAGCGTATATAATGCAGTCCCTGCGCGCGCAAATGTCGGACGTTCATGGCACGAAGCCTGCATTGAGGTCGCTCGTATTTGATAGCGTGAAGTTTGCGGCCATTCTTGTGCGGGCTATGAATGACGCGTAGATAAATACAGGACCAAGGTTTAGGGTTCAATGCCGTTAGCGTGCTGAATGGATACCGCGAAATCGACATCCGTTCGCCCGCGGAGGTGATTGACTATGAAGACCAAGAATAAAACCTTTGATTGCATCGACATGAAGAGAAAGGCCCAGGAAGCGATTCGCGCCCGGGTGCGCGGCATGACGCGGGAGGAAGAAGCGGCGTTCTTCCGCGAAGGCCGCGAGGAATTTGAAAAACAGGTTCAAGCCGCTAAGCAGCAACGGCGCAAGCAGGGTTCGTCGGAATAAGCGAATGCTTGCTTTCGACACTTCGACGTTTATGGAGGAAGATGCAATGACGACAAAAGAAGCGATTCTCAAAGCGGTGGAAGATTTGCCGGAAAAATGCTTGGACGAATTGGCGTCGTATGCCGAACTGCTGCGGCGTAAAACCGCCGTTCAATCCTCGCCGACCGCGCTGGCGAGCGAACGGACGCTCGCCAAAGATTGGCTACGGCCGGAGGAGGATGAAGCATGGCGGGATTTGTAAAAGGCGACGTGGTGGTGCTTCCCTTTCCGTTCTCGGACCTCAGCCAAGCCAAACGCCGCCCGGCGCTGGTGGTTGCCGAGGCCGGCGGCGACGAATTGCTCCTCTGTCAGATTACCAGCCAAGAAGTCCGCGATCGGCACGCCGTGTCGCTGAATACCGCTGATTTTCAATCCGGCTCACTGAGGAAAACAAGTAATATCCGTCCTAACCGCATCTTTACGGCCGATTCGGAAATCATTCTTTATTGTGCCGGGCACGTTGTTCCAGAAAAAACCGCGAGCGTCGTCGAGGAGCTTGTAGCCATTTTGCGGGGATAAGCCGGCTGAAAACCGGTCGAAAACCTGCCGCCCTCACCCCCGGCCCCTCTCCCAAAGGGAGAGGGGAGATTGACGATGTTCGAGCGCGTCAAGCACATGCTGATCAAGGAGTTCATCCAGGTCTTCCGAGACCCGCGGATGAGGGTCGTAATCTTCTTGATCCCCTGCGTGCAAGTGATGGTGATCGGCTACGCGGTCTCGACCGACGTGAAGCACGTGCGGACGGCCCTGTACGATCTCGACAACAGCCGGCCGAGCCGCGATCTGGCGGCGCGGTTCGTCCGCTCGGGCTACTTCGACGTGACCGAGCGGATCGGCGACGACGCCCGGGCGCGCGAACTGCTCGACCGCGGCGAGGTGAGCGCCGTGCTGCATTTCCAGCACGGTTTCGCCGAAGACATCCGCGCCGGCCGCACCGCCCGGCTCCAGGTGTTGATCGACGGCACCGACTCGAACACGGCCGGCATCGTGGCCGGCTACGCGGTGAAAATCGCCACGGCCTACTCGAAACACGTCCTCATCGAGCGCGTCGAACGGGCTTTCGGTCCGGCGGGAAAGACCGGTACGATCGACTTGCAAACCCGCGCCTGGTTCAACGAAAACCTGGAGAGCCGCAACTTCTTCGTCCCCGGCGTACTGATGATCGTCGTGGCCCTGAGCACACTGCTCCTGACGAGCATGGCAGTGGTGCGGGAAAAGGAGATCGGCACGATCGAGCAGATCATGGTCACGCCGATCACTCCGGCGGAGTTCATCCTCGGCAAGACGGTCCCCTTCGCGCTGATCGGCCTGGTCCAGGCGATCATCGTCGCGCTGCTCGGAGTGTTCTGGTTCGAGGTGCCGATCCGCGGCAGCGTGTTTTTGCTGCTGCCGGCGACCGTCCTGTTCTTGATGAACACGCTTGGCACGGGCCTGCTGATCTCGACCTTCAGTCAGACGCAACAGCAGGCGATGATGACCACGTTCCTGCTGTTCTTCCCGGCGATGCTGTTGTCGGGGTTCGCCTTTCCGATCGCCAACATGCCCCAGGTGGTGCAATGGATGACGTTGGTCAATCCGCTGCGTTACTTTCTGGCGATAGTGCGCAGTATTTTCCTGAAGGGAGTCGGACTGGAGATTCTGTGGGGCCAGATGTTGCCGCTGTTTGCAATGGGAATCGCCATGCTCTGGCTGGCGGTGCGGCGGTTCCACAAGACGTTGTAGTACGGCGGTTGGGTGGTACGCCCCAAGGAACGAAGGGCGTGGATCGCTACTCACCACGCCCTTCGTTCCTCAGAGCGTGCCACCCATACGAGCAAGAATATCGCGGGCACGACGCTCGTCCGCCTCGGCCACCTGGAGCTTCACTACACACATAAGGCTGCCCGAAAGCCCCAATGCCCCCGCGATGTTCGTGGCATCCAGGTAAGCGGCTACACCTTCATTCTGGAGAATATTCAGGGCGACGTGTGACTCCTCGACTGTGGCAAAGGTGGCAATTATCTTCAGTTGTAGCGACATGGGCAAGCCTCCCTCTATAAACCTGAGCAGAACAAGACCCCTTGTTGTCGGTCCGATTTCCGACACTCCGGATGGGCGTCCAGCACTTGGCTCTCGTGCTTCCGGATGGTTTTTTTCAACTGCACTGCGGAAACGTCGCTCTTGTGGCGCGTATCGACGATCAGAACGAACTCGACGTTCATCGGCTTCTTCGAGAATCGCTGCGAGCTGACTCGATAGCGCTTATAGCCCTGCATCTCGATCGAGACGCGGCCCCGCTCGACGTTGCATCGCAACAGCTCTCCGAGCGGGATCATGCCGTCGGTGCTGTAGCTGGTGAGGATATGCCGGGCATTGATTGTGCCGAGCAACCGCCGATAGGCCCTGACGGCTTCGCCCTTGTAGTTGTATGCGCTGCGGCGCTCGGTCCGCCAGTCGAGCCGGATGGCCGCCTTCGTACCGCGGACAATCTCCCGACTCAACGGCGGCTTGTCCCACAACACCACGCTGTTGAGCACGTGGTAGTTGCTGCCGTAAGGGTGCTGATTGTACGGCGGATCGAGGTAGGCAATGTCGATCTCTTGCGACGAGAGCCGCTCGGCCAGCGATTGAGCGTCCTCGCGGAAGCCCCGGTTGTCCTGCCCATTGTCGAAAAACACCGGCCGGTCGAGCCGCAGATCGCCGGCGATTCGATGGAGGGCCGTGCCGGTTTGCCCGCCCCAGCCGTTATGAAACCCCTTGAAAACGCCGCTGGTGTTGCTGCGGTAGCAGGCCTGATAGATCAGCGGGGCCAGCAGACATGCCTCCTCGATGTCGGTGAGTTGTCCGGCGTCTTTCCAGGCGGCGATCCGCTCTCGAACGGCGTCGATCCTCATGCCGTTTTTCCGCATGTAAAACATGCGGTCGCGGCTAACGTCGTAATTCTCGTCGTCGCGGGGACAGAGGTGTTCGGCGACCCAACCGACCTTAGGCGGCAGGCGGTTCAGCCGCTCGATAGTCCGCTCGTAACCGCCGAGCGTCTCGAAGGCGGGCGGGCGGTTGCAGGCAATGTAGCAGCGGTTGAGGACTGCGGCGTATGGTTCCCAGTCATTGGCGACGACCCGGTAACCCAACAGTTTTGCCAGCCGTGCGACCACGCCGCTTCCGGCAAAGAAATCGACGAACGTCCCGCCGCCGGCGCCGGTCCGTTGGATCGCCCGATGGATCAGCCCGAGCAATTTTCGCTTGTTGCCGATGTAGGGGATCAGTTGGTTGAAGAGGTATTCCGAGGTATGTGCCGCGGCGTGCCTCTTACAGTCATAGAGCAGTTGACGAGCACCCATTGTTCAATCGTCCGGGAACAAGGGCAAGGAATGGCGGGCAGCAAGTGCTGGAATCGGTGTAACGGCTAATTCACGTTCCACGCAATCGGCGAAGGTATCGGCCTCTGAGGCGTTTGCCAAGGTTGTCAGCAGTTGCCCGTAGAGTACGACTTTTATGTCGTTGCGAGACAATCGCATTCCTGCCGATTGCAGTCGGCGCAGTTTTTCCTTGCCTGAGGTCATTGCATCTTGCACGTCGACGCACACGTTGGTTGCGGTTGCCTTTCTGCAGACGACGATAATATCAAGTTGGATAGGTTCCTTTGCCTGAGATTTTGGCGTGGCAACCGACATTTCCGATTTGACGGGATGCGAATTGACAACGGCGAATCCAGCCTCGATAACGGCGTCGGCCAGCGCCTTCCATCCGTCGTTCCGCGAATGGTGATAAGTGAACGCGAGGAGGCCGTCGTCCTTCAAAACGCGGCGGCATTCGCGCAACACGGCCCGCAGCTTTTTCGAGAAGCGGTCGGCATTGGAATCTTGGACTTCGTTCTTGTCTCGTGTGCTTCGAGGCGGTTGCGTGTTGGACAATTGCCGCCACGCAAAGAAAAAATCAGCCAGTTCCGAATAATGAACGTTATCGAAGAAAGGCGGATCGGTTACGACCAAGTCCACGCTCTTGTCTGGAAGCCCCGTAGTCGAGGAGTCGCCGCAGGAGAGAGCAATCGCTCGCGGGGGCATGGAATCGCTCCACGGGTGCAACGTGCCTGAGAACGGCTGGGAGCAGACTCGGCCGCTCGCGCGGCCCGTGCCGTTGACCTCCGTGGGTGAATCCCTGTAGTCGAGAACCCGCAACAGACGGCTGCGGAAGAGGTTAGAGAAGGAACCGGAGCTTTTTGGCGTTCCCCAAACATTGGCCTCGATCGGCATACGTTCGGGTTTGAGAATGTGGTGGGAAAACATGTGCCGCACGGCGCCCGTGCCCTCCCCCTTGTAGGAGGCGAACAGATTGTTGAACTCCAGGACGCCGGAGAACAACGTCAACATCGCTTCCTTCGTCGGGTCATCGGCAATTTCGGTAATCGCCGAACGGAGCAACGAGAGTGCAAGAAGTTGCCGATCGTTGAAAAAATCGCTCCAACGTAGGAACCCATATTTCATGGCCTGCCCGGTGTTGTGGCCGTACTGCAGGGTCAGGTTCGGAACTGCGGCGTTGCCTTTTGCAGCCTCCTCTCGAAGCCGGCGAGAACAACGGACATAATTCCTAACATCCGCCGGCGATGACGGAAGGTATTCCTTCTTGCCGTCCTTCCTTAAAACGAGCTTCGCGTACATGCGGAACGGCGGCCTCTTGCCTCCGATGGCGTCGAGTATCGAAAACTCCGCGTTACAGTGGCCGCAAACGGCCATTCGACCTCTCGCCGGCCCAAGTTCAGGGTTGAACGCAAAGTCGCACGACGGGCAGGCGGCTCTCGTTTGGCCGTAAAAACCGCAAAACACTTGGCCGCACAAAGGACACAGAATCCGAACGGCGGCCTTCTTGTCCGGGCGAGCGTTCTTGGCAAAGATGTACGATGAGAACAAGTCCACGACACGTCCGCATTCGGGACAGGCCGTTTGCATGACCCAGAAGTAATACAGCACGTCACAGACTCGGCGCCGCGAGTCTTCGGAGAGATAGAGTGTGCGGATAGTCTCCCCCGCGCCGTGAGACAATTCATCGAAGGCTTGTCTGATTTTGCGGCGGTCCAGGGGTCCCAAGGCAACACGGACGCTTTCCACGGCGACCGGATTGATGTCTCGGCCAAGAGCGGAAAAACCGAGTTTGTGCGCCTCGCCGATAGTGGTCCCCGATCCCATGAACGGATCGAAGACCGTCACGCCGGAAAAAGCATGGCGCTGATAGAACTGTTGGGGCAAATCCGCATCCTCGGGCAAGGCGCATCCCAGCAGAATTCCCCGAAAAACGGTCCCCAGCCGTTTTGCCCACCACTTATGCATGTGGTAAATCGGCCGATGGACCTCCTTTCTCCAGCTCTCTCGCTTCCCCAGCCGCGAGAGGAATTCGAACGGAAAGGCATTCGTCTCGATGAGTCGTGGACTATTCATTCCTTCTCTTGCCGTCAGCATTCAATCCCAGCCTGACCGAGTCAATATCACGCATTGTCACGAGCGCAGTGTCTGAACCCTTCAATCGCCAAGCGCGGAAAACATGTTCTTTTCCCGCTCCAGGATTGGGTACCGTCCGCGGAGCGAGAAGGTTTGTTTGCAAGTCGAACGAATAACCCACAACCATCCGCGGAGCTTCTGCCCGTTTAAGCGTGCCGACGGAAAGGAAGTCCTCGCCCGGCCGTATTTCCATCGGCAAAATCAGCGTTTGATGGTGTGCCACGCCATCGACCAGTCTAAACGGCGTGGGGACGACGTACATCTTTCGATCGCGAATGAGAATGTCGCCATAGCTGCCGAACCCCTTGACGCTCTTGTTCTCGTGTTCATACTCGTGGGCCACGTTGAGAAAATCGCCGTGACAAACAACCAAATCGAGCACGGGATAAGCGTTCCCGTCGGGCTTCTTGGGATAACGGCCGAACACATAGTAGATCGTCCGGCCATTGCACATACCGGTCGGCACTTGGCTGTTGCTGTCAAAACTGGCGTCACGGCCGGGGTAGGCCAACCCCTTGATTTCGTAACCGTCCGTGAACTGCACCATTGTGAAGTCGGGATATGAATTCCTTCCCCCTTGATCGAAATTTACCCCGGTCTCCACCAAACGCCTCTTGAACCAATCCTGAAAGTGGAATTCCTTGTCCCTGCTGCTCTCCCGTTCAATAAGCAGTCCTTGGCGTACGGCTTCAACACAACGATGGAAGATGGCGGCAACAGTCATGCTCGGTTTATCCCTTCTTCATTCTCCCACGATTCGTTTCACCGCCGCGATGATGTCGGCCGCGTCGGCCGTCAACGGCACGTCCTGCTTCTCGCCGGTCCGCAGATCCTTCACCTGACAGACGCCCTTGCCGAACTCGTCTCCGCCGGCGATCAGCGCCACGCGGAAGCCGCGACGGTCGGCGTATTTCAGTTGTTGGCCGAGCCGCTTGGGGTCGGGGAACAACTCGACGCCGATGCCCGCCGCGCGCAACGCCGCGGCCAACCGCAGATAGTCGTGCAGCCGGTCCTTGTCGAAGAAGGGGATAAAGACCGGCGCGGGCGTGGAGAGCCGCTCGACCATACCCAGCTCTTCCATCGCGGCCAGCAGCCGGTCCAGCCCGAGCGAGGCTCCGACGCCCGGCAACTCCCGCGAGGTGAACATCGCGGCGAGGTTGTCGTAGCGGCCGCCCGAGCAGACGCTGCCGATGTCCGGCAGGGCGTCGAGAAACGTCTCGAAGACCGAGCCGGTATAGTAGTCCAACCCCCGGGCGATCGACGGATCGAGCCGCAGCCGATCCGACGAAACTCCGGCGGCCGTCGCCCCTTCGATCACCTCTCGGAGCTTGGCCGCGCCGGCCTGTCCGGTCTCGCTGCCTGCGACGAGCGATTCGACCTGGCGTAGCACCTCGTCGTTTCCGCCGGAAAGTTCGCTCAGCCGCAAGACGCCCCGCGCCTGCTCGGCCGTGGCGCCGGCGGTGGAGACCATCTCCTCGGCGACCGCGTCGGGACCGATCTTGCCGAGCTTGTCCAACGCGCGGAGCACGGCGGTCGAGCGGTCGGCCAGCCCGAGCCGCTCCAACAGCCCGGTCAGCACCATGCGGTTGTTCAGCCGGATGGTGAACTCCGAGAAGCCGATCTCGCGCATCAGGTCGTGGATCACCAGGACGGTTTCTACGTCGGCGGCGGTCGAGCGGGTGCCGATGGTGTCGAAATCGCACTGCATGAACTCGCGGTATCGGCCGCGCTGCGTGTTCTCGCCCCGCCAGACGGTGGCAATGTGGTATCGCTTCAGCGGCGTGCCCAGCCGATCGACGTGCTGGGCGGCGAACCGCGCCAGCGGAACGGTCAGATCGAACCTCATACCGACCCAACGGCCGCCGTGGTCCTGGAACTTATAGAGCTGCTTGTCGGTCTCCTCGCTCCCCGTGCCGGAGAGAATATCGAGGTATTCCAGCGCCGGGGTGTCGATCGGGCAAAAACCGTAAGAGCGGTATACCCGACGGGCCGTGTCGATCAGCCGCTCGCGCGGAATCATCGACTCCGGCGGCCAGTCGCGGAAACCCTTCAACGTGCGGGGAGTAACGCGGGTCGGTTCGGTCACGAGAAATCGATGACTCGGGGTTCGGGACTCGTTGGGGTGGCAGTTCAACTGCCACCCCAACTTGGTTAAAGCCGCTTGCGGCTTCGCACCGTGCGGCTTTCAGCATCCCAGCCTAACAAATGGAACGGGAATGGAAAAGGGGATGCGCCGATTCCGAGTTGCGGATCGCGGCCGCTATGTAGTATAGTTCCCGATAGTTGGCGGAAGTCGTCTCCCATCAATCTCCCGGTGCATCATGTCCGAATATATCCAGGTGGTTACGACCGTGGAGCGTCGTGAAGACGCCGAACGGATCGCCCTCGAGTTGGTCCAACGGCGGCTGGCCGCATGCGTACAGGTGGTCGGCCCGATCGCCAGCACGTATCGTTGGCGGGGCAAGATCGAGACGGCCCAGGAATGGCAGTGCTGGGCAAAAAGCCGCTGCAACCTCTACGATGAAATCGAGCGGTCGATCCGCGAACTCCATCCCTATGAAGTACCCGAGATACTAGCCGTGCCGGTGCTGGCCGGCGGCGCCGACTATCTGGCGTGGCTCGACGCGGAAGTTAAAAGAGCAACGTAGGACGGGTCTTGACCAGGTAAGATTGGTCAACGGCAACCGCTTCGGGGCATCTCCGACGAAGAACGTGTTATGAAATTGAAATATCCGTATTTAGCCCCGGGTGAATACACCCGGGGCAAGCGGTTTTTCTCGGTCAACCCGGCCCGCCGTGTATTCACGGCGGGCTAAATGAATGATTTCATAACACGTTCTAAGGCGAATTCGGCGCCGTCGAGCCGTCGGAGGCCGGCCATTCGAGCAGCTTCTCGCGCGGACGGGGCGTCTCCAACGACGTCAGCCGGCGTCCGTTTTGAAGACGACGCTCGGCGGCAAGCCGTTCGAGGAACTCGGGCGAGGCCCAGTCCAACATGATTACTTCGCTCTTTGCGCCCGGTTTGTTGCGCGGCCGGATGACGCACACTACCTCGGCCCCTTCCTTGAGCCAGCGGCGGATTTCATCCAGCGCGGCCTGCTCCTGCGGCGACATGCCGCTCGGCTCTGAAGCCGGCGACGCCGTGCCGTTCGCGCCCGGCATCGAACCGGGCATCGGCGGCGGCGAGACTGCCGCGATGGCCATCGGTTTCGAGTTCGCTTCCGCTGCCGACGCTCCGACCGGAACCACCGACGGCGACCGGTAGATGAACGCCAGTTGTGCCCGGTCCAACTCGGCGCGGATCGTGGCCGGTGCGGCAAACAGCCCTTCCCCATCGCTGGGATCGGCGGCGTTGCAGACGCCGATCAAATATCCCTCGCTGGAGAACAGCCCTCCGCCGCTGCGGCCCTCGACCGGTTGGCCGGCCACCTGGATGTTCGGCGGACCAAGGAACTTGTCCAGCGAAGTCACCCGGCTGTGCTGCGCGGTCGGCCCTTGGCCGTTGTTGCAGCCGACGCTGACGACCGGCAGTCCGCTCTGGATGCGATAGTCCGGCGGGGCAAGCCGGGCAGTGGTCACCGTTCCCTGCGGGCAAATCGCCACCAGGCCCACGTCGCGGGTCAGGTCGTAGGAGATCAGCCGGCCTTGGACCTGCCGCGGCCCGCCGGGGCCGAACAGATCGACGTCGATCCGCCCTTTGCCCTTAGAATCGCGGAAAATATGGCCGCAGGTCAGCACGAGCGCCTCGCCGCCGCGGGCGTCGACGATCGTGCCCGAGCCGCAAGAATGTCCGTCCGTGTCCTCGATCCGCAAGCGCACGCTGGCGGCAATCAGAGCCGCGTCGGTCGGTTCGCTCTGCCGGCGCCACTGGCGTTTCGCCAGTGTCGGCGGACCATCGGTCGGCTGCCCACCACGCCACTGCGAGGAGGCGAACCGATCATTCGCGGGCGGCGCATGCGGCTGGGGCGGCGGCGCGGGATCGTGGGCCAGCAGCGGCGGTGGATCCGACCCCCCGGCCGACGCACCGATCTTGCACATCCGTTCCAAGCGGCTGAAGCTGGTCCCGCCGACCACCCGGTCCACTTCCTGTCCGTCAACCAACATGACGAAGCAGGGGATGTTGCGGATGCCGTACTTAGCGGCGAGCGGCCGGTTCCGGTCGATGTTTACCCGCTGGACGGGATAGCCCTGCTCGACCAACGCCTCGACGGTGGGATTCATTGCCCGGCACGGGCCACACCAATCGGCGTAGAAGTCCAACAACACGGTCTGGCCTGGGCTGGAAAGGACCAAAGCCGCAAGGGCCGCCTGCAAAGAGACCATCGGTTCCCTCCTGGTCGACGCGCGAAATCCGTTTCGCCATTTTCCTACGCCTTATATTGGCCGCGAGACGGGCCGGCTACCCGTCACACGCACGGAGCAAAGTGGGACAGGTTTTCACTGTCCCGCAAGCGCGGAATCCGTAAGGAGGGCGTATTGTCTCCGAATCGGCGATTCGGTACAAGCGCAAATTTCACAGATTCCCGGCATTCGTAACCGTTCACGGGTCGGAAACCTTGAAAACAAGGGGTTCTTGAATGATGTGAGCGCCAGCGGGGTAGGCCGGGTCGTGACCCGGCACAATCGGGCCTGATGCGGCCTACTGTCATTCTGAG
>JAHIKV010000318.1 GCA_018897395.1 Planctomycetota bacterium
AATCCGATTTTGTTATCCACAACATCCGGTACCGGATTAATGGAAGGATCTATTCGCTCGTTAACAACCAAACGGGCTATCGTCTTTTCCATTGGCGCATTTGGAAACCGCTGGGCAAAACTGGCAAAATCAAACAACGTTCCCGTAGATAAAGTTGAAGCCGAATGGGGTCAACCTACTCTGCCGGAAATCGTAGATGAATACCTCTCCACCGGTAAATATGACGTCTTCACCATCACTCATAACGAAACATCCACCGGTGTCATGAATCCGGTAGAGGAAATTGCCGAAATCCGCAAAAAATACCCCGACGTTCTCTGGCTGATGGATGCGGTTTCGTCTATGGCTGGCGTCAAGATCGAAGTCGATAAACTGGGCGTCGATGTTTGCATCACCAGTACCCAGAAAGCTCTTGGTCTTCCTCCGGGACTGTCGGTTTGTTCGATCACCCAAAAAGCCATTGATCAGGGGCGTAAAGTGGAATTCCGCGGTACTTATTTGGATCTAATCGATATTTATGACTACATGCAGAAAAAAGCCTATCAGTATCCGTCAACTCCGTCGCTGTCACATATGTTCGCACTGGACAAGCAGTTGGATTACATTCTGAATGAAGAAGGTTTAGAAAACCGTTATGCCCGACACCTGGAAATGGCAAAGATCACCCGCGCCTGGGCAAATGAACACTTCGAACAGTTTGCCGCTAAAGGATATGAATCCAACACGCTGACCACCATCAATAATACAAAAGGCATCTCAGTCGCCGATTTAAATAAACGGATCGGTGAACTGGGGTATATGATTTCCAACGGTTACGGCGACTTGAAAGAAAAGACTTTCCGCATTGCTCATATGGCTGACCGGACAGTGGATGTACTGAAGGAATTGCTGAATGTTCTTGATGTTGAAATTAAAAAAATGTAAAAGGTAATTGCCACAAAGACACTAAGGCACAAAATATTTTTATGGTTTATAAACCTTTATCAGAACGAGAAGAAGAAATCTCAAAAAAGATTGTCGATGCTATTTATGTTGTCCATAAAAATTTAGGACCCGGATTACTTGAAAAAATTTATGAAACCTGTTTATGTCATGAACTTACAAAAAGAGACCTGAAATACAAAAGGCAGGTTGATATTCCAATTGTATATGATGGAATAACATTTGATGAGGGGTTACGTCTTGATGTGCTGGTTGAAGATTTAATTATCTGTGAAATTAAAGCAGTCGATCAGGAAAATCCGGTCTGGAGAGCACAAATATTAAGTCATTTAAAACTACTTAATAAACGATTAGGTTTCTTAATTAATTTTAACGTTCCGGTAATAAAATCAGGTATTAAAAGAATAATAAATTAAATTTCGTGTCTTTGTGTCTTTGTGGCAAAAGCAAAGGAGTCAACTATAAATAATTAGCCATGATTAGGAATGAATTTCACCTGTTTGGTCAGGATAGCAAAGATAACTCTGAGCAATTTGTTCCAGGTTGCGATTACGGCTTTTCGGTAGACCATACCTTCCTCTCTTTTTTTGAGGTAGTAGTTCCTAAAAACACCGTCATGTCTAATAACAGAACAGGTAATGAGATAGCCAACCCTTCTCAGTCCACTAACTCCCCGTTTGGATATTTTTCCTCTTTTGATCATATTTCCCGACTGTTTAACACTGGGGTCAGTACCGGCATAGGCAATCAGTTGTTTATAGTTAGAGAAGCGCTGAATGTCTTTCACTTCACTAAGGAAATGACTGGCGGTTATATCGCCGATGCCTTTAATGGACTTGAGAATTTCCAGTTCACTGCCAAAGCGCTTATTAACGTTATCAATCAATTTACCTGTGACTTCATCCAGATGTTTTTGAAGAAATTCAAGATGCTTAATATCAAACTGAATCGCCATTTCCAGGCTATCATCCGCAGTACCGATGGAATTTTTGGCCAGATCAAAGAGTTGATCCGGGTTCATGTCCGGGTTTTTTCCTCTGGATTTAGTCAGATTGTAGAAGGTTTTTCGGATTCTTTTTTTGGTGGCTTTTCTAATTGCTTTAGCAGAAGGAAACTGTTCCAGAATGTGCAGAAATGTATCGGTAAATACATTGGCATGTTTCAACAATTCAGGGAAAGCAATATTGAGCATCTGTTTCAGGTGTGTTTTGGTTTTACCAACGTCTCGTGTAATGGATTCTCTGAGTCTGGCAAGTTGGGTGAGATAAGCGGAATCAATCTCAGTCCCGTTGGTGATATTCTGTTGTCGAAAGATCAAAAATCTGGCAATAGCCATGGCATCTACCGCATCGGTTTTGGTTTTTCTCAGGGAATTTGCTTCCGCAAACTTCTTTACCAGGGCTGGATTTAAGAGATGCACATGTTCGGTGAGAGAGAGCAGAAAAGACAGGATATTGATATGATATGTGCCGGTGGATTCAAATCCAACCACAACGTCGGAAAACGACCTGATCAGTTTCCCAAGTTCTTGAAAGCCATCTCTATCCATTTGAAGAGAGTCTTTCTTGATGAGGGTATCTTGCGCATCTACGGCAGCGTAGTCAAACTTGTCTTTCGAGACATCGATACCAATGTAAATTGGTGTTTGCATTACTTTGCTCCTTCCTGTTTTAGGATTTTATTTGAAAGGGCGACGGGGGCTGTCTTGATATCCAATCTCCCTATTGACAGTAGCTCAAAGGCCAAATCAACTTATTGGGACTTGAAAGACAGCGGGAAGACTCCTTTTGAGGTTCTCCAGAGAATCCCTATTGGGGGAAGACCTATAAAAAATGCGTCCCTACTGTCCCTCAGCCCTTTCAAATCTCTTTTCTCAAATAACATTAAAACATATGAAATTTTAATCAATTAATTAGTAGGAGAGTTTAAAATGTTAGCAATAAAATTAGCCTATCGCAACCTTATCGGCGCGGGATTGAGGACATGGTTGAATGTCTTTGTTCTCTCCCTCTCTTTCCTTGTCATTATCTGGCACAGGGGTATTATTAATGGTTGGGACCGCCAGGCTCGCAACGATACTATGAATCAGGAAATCGGCGGCGGCCAATATTGGCATGAAAACTACGATCCCTATGATCCATTTACATTGACGGATGCCCATGGAATTATACATGAAAAACTACAATCAGATGATAATTATGCTCC
>JAHIKV010000123.1 GCA_018897395.1 Planctomycetota bacterium
AAACTGACGGCGCGGGTGGGGGCGGTTGAAGGAAAAGGTTCAAGTTCCAAGGTTCAAGGTTCAAGGTCTACTTCACTAACCACTAGCCACCAACCACTAGCCACTAATTCTAATCCCCAATCCCTAATCCCTAATCCCTTGTTTGCTATCCGCACTCCCACCGCCATAGTGACCGACCTGGGCACGGAGTTCGGCGTCGAAGTCAGCGAGGAGGGAACCACCACGTCGCACGTCTTCCGCGGCTCGGTGAAGGTGCTGGTGTTGGACGCCGATGGAAATCTCCCCTCTCCATCAGGGAGAGGGGCAGGGGGTGAGGGCAGTGGGCGTGAGGTGATTTTGGGCGAGAACGAGTCGGTGCGGGTGCAACACGACAAGGACGCCGAGGACCGACTGGTCGTTGTGCGCGGCCCGGCCGACACGGCCTCGTTCGTCCGAGCGGGACAACTTGCGCAGGTGGTCGAGGAGCGGCGGCGGCTGGGGCCGCTGCGCCGCTGGCAGACATTTAGCGAGGAACTGCGGAAACGCGACGATCTGCTGGCATACTATGACTTCCAGCCCGACGAAAAGGACCGCACGGTGCTGCGGAACCGGGCGGCGACGGGCGCGGCCCTGGACGGCCGCATCGAGAACGCGCCCTGGGTGTCGGGCCGCTTTCCGGACAAGCACGCCTTGCAGTTCGGCAGGCCCGGCAGCGGCGTCCGCGTCAACATACCCGTCGAGTGCAAACAATTGACTGTGGCTGCCTGGGTGAAACTCGATCGCCTGCCGACCGCCGCGGAAGGTCTCGCCGGCCTGCTGATGTCGGACGGCTGGAGCAGGAACGACTCGTTCACGGGCCGGATCGCCTGGCAGATGCGCTACGACGGCAGGATCTTCTTTACCTTGGACAACTGGAACGACAATACGATCTCCTGGTCCGTGCTCGACAATGCCAGGGTGCTCGACCATTGGCGGCACCTTGCCGTGGTTTACGTTTACGACCCCGAGGCGAGCCGCGTGGCCTTCTATCTCGACGGCGAGCACGTGGGCGAAGGGGACATGACCGCCCTCGCTCACCCGACGATGGCGGCCACGATCGGACCGGCCACGATCGGCGCGTGGGACTCGCGGGGGGCCGTCGCCGACGCGAACGACAACCGCCGGCTCCACGGCGCCATCGACGAAATGATGATCTTTAGCGCAGCGCTTTCGCCGGAAGAAATCCGCCGACTTTTCGAGCGCGGCGTGGCTTCCGCCGTCGAGAAGGGCGCGGCAACCGCAACCGAAAAGAAAGGAGAGCAGCCCATGAATGGTCCATAAAGCCGCGACCGTTGGTCGCGCCCCGGTGCGAAGCCGCAAGCGGCGTAGGTTATGCTTCAGCATAACTTCAGCGCGGCGCGCTGCCGGACGCGAGCGTTATGCTAAAGCATAACCTACGCCCATGAAATGGAACGGACGCGGAGCGTCCAGCCAGTGCGTTCCCACGCAGAGCGTGGGAACGAGAAATCTCCCCTCGCCCTCAGGGAGAGGGGACATTAGTGTTTCTGTCGTTTGAGTTGTTCACGTTTTTTAGTCACAACTGTTTCGAGGAGATTTGTCATGAGATCGCACATTTTATGTGTATTGGCCGTTGCGGCCGTGTTGACCTGTGGGCTGAGCGGTTCGGCTTCGGCCGACATTATCATCTACCAGGACGACTTCCCTGGAACGACGCTCGGCGCCGATTGGACGTTTTCTCAGACCAATGGCACGGTTACAGTCGCCGATTCCAAAGTCGTGCTTTCCACCCCTGGCGGTGGCGGCTGGAACCACGCCGACTTGCTGAGTACGACCCAGTTCACCGCGTCGCAGGATGCTACTTTCACTTTCAAGCTTGGAGCTCACCCCTACGGCCCAAATAGCATATTTGGCCTCTCGAACTCAAGAGGCGGCGGGATGCCGGGTATTCTCCTCCGAACCGACGCTGCGCCGGGCTATTGGGAACTCTATGTCGGTGACGGCACCACTCTGGATAGACACACAGTAATTCCTCTTACTGCTCTACAGACGGACGAAACCGTCGCTATCCACTGGAATACTGCCGGTGTAGGCGTAGAGGTGCGTGATAGCGGTGGTACATTGCTTTACACCATACAGAGCACCGTTAGCCCGACCGGACCTCTGGGCTTTTCATTGTTAGCCGGTTCTTACGAGGCGGGGGCCGCCCTCGTGAACTTTGACTCTGTCACAGTCACCGTCATTCCCGAGCCGTCCACGCTGGCGCTGTTGGCCACGGGCCTGCTCGGTTTGCTCTGCTACGCATGGAGGAAGCGGAAGTAGAGAGAATGTTGGATGGTGGATGGTGGATGTGCCGAACCAGGCGCGTCCACCATCTCACCTTCGCCGTTCGATCAACGAGGTTTTGCCGCCAACAATGGCCGGAATCCGGCTTGTTGGTAGTGCTGGTCCGTGGTAAAGGCGTCCAGAATGCATTCTTGCCGCATGACGATGAAGCTGGCGCAGTCGACAAGCCCCCACGATTTGTCGTCGGAGCGGCGGTATAGTTCGAGTGCTTCATGGAACAGTTTCTCGTCCACGCGGATGAGGCGACAGTTGGGCGATGCAAAAAACCTCTTGACTGCGTCAGGGAATCGCCTTCGGACCTTGACTCGCGCCAAGCCATTGCCGGTTTCCGCGATCACCCAGTCGGTTGTCACGAAAGGGCGACCTGACGCACCGAGACGGCCGTACTCCTCGACTGCCCGTGCGTGCCATCGATCATCGGTGTCCAGCGATGCAATCCACCCGCTGGTGTCCAAAAACACCGCGTCATGGCTGTTCATTGCTCACCTTCGGATGGCCGTAAAGGTAGTGATCGATGTTCTCGGCCAAATCGGGAATTCCGCTTGGCTCCGCCAATTCGTAAATCCGATAAAAAGGGTCGTCTTCGGGGGACATGCCCGACGACGCTATGGGGACGATCTCGACGCGCGTGCCGTCGGGAAGGCGGACGTCGCCTTCCAACACTGCAACGCCGTTCGCAATGCGGCCTCTATATGTCATAATGATCTTCTCCTTTGTCCAATCAAGAATTATACCTCTCGATGCCTCGGTCCGCAAGGCGTCAGATCCCCGGAAAACTCAATCGCAAGGAAAGTTCCATGAGTAATAATCCACCATCCACCATCCACCATCCAAAATTCGCCTTCACGCTGGTGGAACTCTTGGTCGTCATCACGATCATCGGCATTTTGATTGCGCTGCTGTTGCCGGCGGTGCAGGCGGCGCGCGAGGCGGCCAGACAGTTGCAGTGCAAGAACAACCTCAAGCAGCTCGCGCTAGGGTGCCTGAACCACGAAAGCGCCGTGAAACGGTTTCCGACCGGCGGCTGGGGGTTTTCCTGGACGGGCGACGCCGACCGAGGGACGGACTGGCGTCAGCCGGGCGGATGGATCTACAACATCCTACCCTACATCGAACAGCAATCGCTGCACGAAATGGGTATGGGGTTGGGGGCGTGGAACAGTTCGGCGAAGAAGGCCGCCCACACGCAGCGAATGTCCGTTCCCTTGGGCATACTCCACTGTCCCACGCGGCGGCGGGCGATCGCCTACCCGTTCGTCCTCTCGAACGGGACGGGTGGGCTGGGATATTTCAACGCCGACGTGCCGCTGGTGGTGGCGCGCACCGACTACGCCGCCAACGGCGGCGATTCTTACACCGATCCCGGCTGGCCTATATCGGCGCTCTGGCAGCCGAACTCGGCCAGTGGGCCGAACAGCACTGTCCAAGTCGAGAACCCCCCAGGGCAAATGACATCCAACGCCAAGACCACCTTCGCCAATATCGCGAGTACGGCCACGGGCATAGTGTATACGGGCAGTCTGATCAAAATGGCGGACGTGACGGACGGGACCAGCAACACGTACCTACTGGGCGAGAAGTACGTCATGCCCGACCATTATGCCACCGGCCTGGAAGGCGGCGACAACGAGCACGCGCTGATGGGCGACAACATGGACGTCTCACGTTGGAGTGGGCAGACGCTCTCGAACCTGTGGCCGCCATACCCGGATACCCCGGGCTTTTGGTACCACAGTGCGTTCGGCAGCGCGCACGCCAACGGCTTCCAGATGGCCTTCTGCGACGGCTCGGTGCAGATGATCAACTACACGATCGAATACGAGACCCACCGCCGCCTGTGCAACCGCAAGGACGGCCAGACGATCGACGGCAAGAAGTTTTGATCCGTCTTGTTCCCCGCCCTTTGATAGGGGTAGGGAAGGCCGATTGAGTTCGGCCTCCCCTCCCTCCGAACCGGACGTGCGGATTTCCCGCATCCGGCTCTCCGGTTAGTGGTATTACCTCCAAGAGGATTGATGAACCGAGACCGAGAGGGAGACAAG
>JAHIKV010000124.1 GCA_018897395.1 Planctomycetota bacterium
CCGATTGGCGGTCGTCTACAGCCGGTTCGACCTCGGCAACGGCTGGGAGCAGTTCCCGCACGCGTACAGTTACGGGTTGCAGGAACGGTCGGCAATGCAACTCGGAACGAACATGTTGGTTTACGCGGTGACGCATTAACAAAATCATAAATGAACTTGCGCGATTTCGGGAGAATAATCGTTTAGCCCCGGCGTCCACGCCGGGAACAAACGGCTTTTCCCGCCACGCGGTGTTCCCGGCGTGGACGCCGGGGCTAAACGACTGATTTCTATCCACTACCCACTACCATGTCCCCCGCCACCGAAAACGTGATCGACCGTCTCGACGCCGCGCGTCAGAAGTGGTGGCTGTTTTCGCTGCTTTCGACTACTGCGTTGGCGGCGTGCGTCTCCTTCGGCATGTTCGTCTGCTTCATGGCGGCCGATGCCCTGATTCTGCTCCCGCCGCCGTGGTTGTTGGGACTTTCCGCGGCGTGGCTGCTGACTTCCTTGGCGCTGATGATTGTGGTTGGGCGGCGGCTATTGCGGGGTCAACGCGGCATCGAGGCGACGGCACGCCGGGTCGAGACCGAGTTTCCAGACCTCGGCAGCGATCTGATAAACATAGTCCAGCTCCGCGAAGGTCGAGACAACCAGAATAGGGCGTTTTGCGAGGCGGCCGTCAACCGGGCGGCCGCGAAAATCGGCCGCTTGCCCTTCGACCGCGCCGCGGCCAAAGAATCTCGCCTGCAACGCTTCATCCATTGCATACAGACGCCGCGAGACCTGGCCGAGTCGTTGGCGGTCCTCGCGCTGCTGATCGTTGTCGCATTGTTTTGCCGGGCGTTGCTGCCCAACTGGGGGTCGGCGGCGTCGCGATTGTTTGCACCTTGGACGTTCGTCCCCTCGGTCGGCTCGGTCCAGATCGTCAGCGTAACCCCGGGCGACGCGGACGTGCTGGTCGGCGAAAGCGTTCGGATCGCAGCCGAAATCCGCAACCCCGACGGCCGGCCGCACCAAGCCACGCTGTTCATCGCGAAGAAAGATCGGCCGGAAACGCCTCTCCCGATGACGGCCGACCGGACGCGCCGCCGCTACACGCTGACGGTCCCCTCCGCGATCGAGGCGTTCACTTATCGCCTGGAGATCGGCGATTCGCAAACCAGGGTTTATTCAATCGGCGTGCGGCAAAAGCCGGTCGTCGAAAGCGCGGAGGCGACGTTCCATTACCCAGCCTACCTCGAGCGGAGGGATGAGACGATCGTCTTGAAGGACTTGAATATCGAGGCCCCGCAGTTCACCGAGGTCGAGTTGCGATTGCGGCCGTCCACTCCCATCGCCAAAGGATACGTCGAGCGCGAAGGCGAACGTTTCATCGGCCGCGTCGAGCCGGACGGAAACCTGGTGATTTCGTCCGTGCCGCTGTTGAAGGACGGCTCGTACGTCGTGCGGCTGTGGAACGACGCCGGCCACTCGCATCCCAATCCGCGGGTGAACAACATCCGGGTTCGCGTTGACGAACCGCCGGCGGTCGAATTGCTGGGGCCAAGCCGTTCGGCCGTCGCGGCCCCCGGCGCGACGCTGCCGGTGTCGATCCGCGCCGGCGACGACCATGGCATCGGACGGGTGGAGTTGCAGATGAAGTTGAAGGGAGGGGAGGCAGTCGAAGTAGTCCGGCAATGGACCGATTTCGCCGCCGCCTCAACCTCGGTCGTCCGCCAATATGGCTTGAAGCTGGACCCGGAGAAAATCAAACCCGGCCAGACGGTCCTTATCCGCGCGGCGGCTTGGGACAAACTCGCGATCGACGATTGGGGGCTGAAGCTGAAGCCGCAAGAGACCGTCGGCCCGTGGCGCGAGATCACGATCATCTCGAAGGACGACGAGGCGTCCGCCGCCTTGGAACGGCTCGACGGTTTGCGCGGCGAGCTATTGAAGATACTGAAGAAGCAGGTTCGCGCCCGCACGACCGCCGCCGACATAAAGCCGCGACCGTTGGTCGCGCCCCGCCGCGATCTGATCGATGATCTCAGGGGCCGGCAGATCGACATCCAAAAATCATCGAGCGAGTTGGCGAAAACCATCAACCCCGCCGCCCGCAAAGAACTCCAGACAATCAAGCGCGTCCTGGGCGAACTTGCCTTCGGCGAAATGATCGAGGCGGTGGCGATTTGCGATGAGATGCTGAAGTTGACGGCCGCGGCTGATTTTAACCAGCCCGCTTCGCAACTGACGGCCGCGCAGGATCGGATCATCGACGTGTTGCGGAAACTGCTGGACGTTGCCCGGCGCGTGCAGGCCGATCTTCTCGCCGAGATGGAAAAACGCCCCGGCGGCGATCTGCCCGACGACACCCGGCGGAAACTCGACGAGCTGCGCGATAAGATCGAAAAGTTCCTCGAACAGCAGAAGAAGGTGATCGAGGCCAGCAAGGAGTTGGCCAAGACGCCGATCGACGATTTCACCGAGGAGCAGGAGGAATTGCTCAAGGGACTGGCTGCCGCCGAGGACGACCTTTCGCGGTTCATGCAGGAGCTGCAATCGGACCTGAGCAAACTGCCCGAGCAGGATTTCGCCAATCCGTCGACGGCCAAGGAACTGGTCGAGATTCAGACGGAACTCAAAATGGCCGAGGACGCGTTGCTGAAAAAGACGGTCGATATCGCCGTCCCGCTCGAACAGTTGGGCTACGAAATGGCCGAGGAGTTGAAGACGAACCTCGAGAAGTGGCTGCCCGACAGCCCCGACCGCGAGAAGTGGAGCCAGGAGGAATCGCTCACCGACGCGGACAAGGAGGCCCCGATGGCCGAATTGCCCGGCGAATTGGAAGACCTCGTCGGCGAACTGATGGAAGAGGAAGAGGACCTTTTCGACGAGATGGACGACGTATCGAGCAGCGCGGCCGATTCGCTCGACAAGGGGGCAGGCTGGGACGCACTGGATGGTCCGATCTCGAGCATGAGCGCCAAGGGGGTCACCGGCAACCGGTTGCCTAACACCAGCGAGATCGGCGGCCGGGCCGGCGAAGGGCGGCAAGGAAAATCGAGCGGCGAGTTCGTCGGCGACGAGGCGGTCGGCAAAGGGGGCCGCAAAACGCCCAGCCGGCTTACGCCCGACCCGAACGTGGCCGGGCAAATCAAGGACCACGACCGGCAGCCGGCCGGCGGGGCCACCGGCGGCGGCAAGGAAAGCGGCAAGGGGGGCGAGGGATTGGAAGGGCCGGTCCCGCGCTCGCCCGGACCACGCGACGCACAGCGGCTCGCCGGACGCCAGGCGGAACTGAGGAACAAGGCCGAGGGAATCGACCTGCGGTTCCAGGTTTCCGGCTTCCACCGCACCGATCTAAAGAAACTGATCGAGATTATGGCCCAGGTCGAGCGCGATCTGAAGGCCGGACGTTATAAAAACGCCTTACGGCAGAGACCGGTTTTACTCGAAGGGCTCGGCAACGTTAAGCAATACCTCGATGGCGAGTTCCAGACGCGGCGCGACGCCTCGGCGAATCTCCCCGCCGACGTGCGCAAGGAGTTGCTCGGAAGCATGCACGATCCCTCGCCCGCCGGTTGGGAGGAGCTGAACCGGCGATATTTCGAGCGGTTGTCGAAGGGTGACGATTGAATGGGGAATGCAAAATGAAAAATGAAAAGTGCAGGTTGAAGAAAACTTATCGTTTTGCATTTTGCATTTTACATTTTGCATTCTTCTTTGGCGTTGCTCCTCTTTCCGTCCACGCGGCCGATGCCCGCAAGGTAGTGATCCCCTTCGATTTCGTCTCGAAGTTCGACGACGGACGTTACGGCCGGATGTTGGGCGACCTGGTTTGGAAGAAGCTCTCGCGCACCGGCGGGTTCATTATCCCCGAGTCGATGCACGAGGTGCGCGGCTACTGCGCCGCCCATAAGCTCACTCCGTCGCCCGAGATGGACCTCGCGGCGATGCGGAAAATCGTCCGCGAGGATTTCGACGCCCAGATCGGCGTCTGGGGGAGCATCGAACGTGCGCCGGCGGCGGAAGGCGACGTCTATGATCTGACGATCAAGTGCGTCGATTTTTCCGACCAACAGCGGACGAAGGTGATTTACGACGCCACGATCCGCACAAAAACCGTCAGCGAAGTCCCCCACGTGTACGTCAAGCGAATGTTGGATGCCCTCTATGGCCGCAAACCCGGCGAGCCGCCCGCGCCGGATATGATCGCGGAAGAGAACTGGAAAAAGGGGCCTAATCTGGTTGCCGGCGATTTCGAGCATGGCGCGGACGGCGTCCCCAAGGGTTGGGAAAAGGTGGCCGGTCAGCAGCGAGAGCCGCTCGGCGGACAGGTGCGTTGGACCACCGAGAACGACAATTCAACCAACAGGCTGATCCGCTTCGTCCTCGACAAGCAGGTCGCCGAAACCACGGGCGTTATATACTACAGCGACTATTTTACCGTCGAGGAGGGCGCGAGGTATCGTTTCCAATGCCGATGGCGGTCCGACGGCCCGGCCGTGAAAGTTTTCGTGAAGTGTTACGATTACCTGCCGGATGAAGGCCGCCGCCGCGAGGTTTATCGCAGCCAGCAAAACCTCAAGGGACCAAAAGACTCTTGGAACACGCAGACTGAAGATTTCACCCCGAAACACACGAAATACTCGCCCAAGTGGGGCCGCGTGATGCTCTACGCATACCTCGCGCCGGGCACGATCGAGTTCGACGACGCGATCGTCAAGCGGATCGTCCCCGCCTCGCCCGGCGAGCGACTGAAGGTCCGCCGCCCGTCGAGCCAGAGCAAATTAACCGTCGAGGAGATGGAGGCCAACGAGCGTCGCGGCCGGGAGAGCAAGGACAAATGAAAATCGGCCTTGATAGTGTCGAAGGCCGACGGATTACTACCGCCACGAGAGGTGCTTGCCCCGATCTTGTTGCCGTGCGAGAATGACGTGATGAATAATAGTGTCTAATTCGACATTGCAGGGATGGTGTATCATGCTGCGAAAAGAACTGCTCGAACGAATATCCGTCGATCCGAACGTGTGTTTCGGCAAGCCATGCATCAGCGGGACCCGCATTTGGGTGTCGCTTATCGTGGATAATCTTGCGGACGGCGTTTCTGAGGATGAAATACTCGCCGCATATCCGTCGCTCGTTCGAGAAGACATCCGCGCCGCCTTGGCGTATGCCGCCGAGATGACCCGTGAACGAGTCATTCCCGTGGCGACGGAGGCATCTCGGCCGTGAAGTTCAAGTTGGACGAAAACTTCGACCCGCGCTTGATGCCTCTTGTCCAAGAAGGCCGACACGACGTTGAAAGCGTGTCCGGCGAGGGGCTATCGGGAAGCAGCGACGAGGTAGTATATGATGTCTGTCTCCGCGAACGCCGGATTCTGATTACCTTGGACTTGGACTTCTCGAACCCATTTCGGTTTCCGCCGGCCCCCACGGCGGGAATCATTGTCGTACGTCCTCCTCGGCCGACGCTTCCGCAAATTCGCGCCACTCTCGCCGCAACCCTGCCGAGCCTGAAACGTCAGCCACTGCACGGGAAACTGTGGATAGTCGAACCGGGTAGAATCCGCTTGTATGATCCCGAGGAAGACGTTTTGTGAACGGAATGACCCGGTTCGACTATTCCTCGCAAGATTTCGGCCGAAGTCCGCTGATGTTCTACTATGAGGTCACGTTGGCCTGCGACCTGGTGTGCAAGCACTGCCGGGCGTCGGCCCAGGCCGATCCGCATCCGGGCGAGCTTTCCACCGCCCGTGCGACGGCTTTGATCGACCAGGCGGCCTCGTTTCCGCGCCGCCCGAATCTGGTGCTGACCGGCGGCGACCCGCTGAAACGAGCCGATCTGTTCGTGCTTATCCGTCACGCGGCGGACGCCGGATTGCACGTGGCGCTTACCCCCTCGGCCACGCCGCTGGCCACGTTCGAGGCGTTCCAGCGGGCGAAAGAGGCCGGCATTCGGGCGCTGGGCATCAGCCTCGACGGCGCGGAGCCGGAAGTCCACGACGCCTTTCGCGGTTGGGAGGGGAGTTTTCAGCGCACGTTGGAAATGCTCGAAAACGCCCGACGGCTGCAATTGCCCGTGCAGGTCAACACGACTATCACCAGCCGCAACTTCCATCAGGTGGACGCCTTGGCCGATTTGTTGGTCGAGCAGGGAATTGCTATATGGTCGGTCTTTTTCCTTGTGCCGGTCGGGCGCGGGGTCGAGGAGCAACGGATCTCGCCCGAGCAATACGAAATGGTCTTCGAGCGGCTCTGGCATCATGCCCAACGGCAGCCTTACGGCGTGAAGACGACCGAGGCCCCGCACTATCGGCGTTTCGTGCTCCAGCGCGGCGGCAATCCGCAGGCAGGGCCGGGAAGTTGGGGTGGCAGTTGTACTGCCATCCCAGGGGCGACAGTGCAACTGTCGCCCCAACAACGAGGTTGGAGTGGCAGTTGCACTGCCGCCCCCGCTCGAGCGCCGCTGGGCGTGGGCGACGGCAAGGGAGTGATGTTCGTCAGCCACACGGGCGAGATTTTTCCCGCCGGGTTCCTGCCGCTCTGCTGTGGACGGTTTCCGGCCGGCTCGGTGGTCGATGTCTATCAAAACCATCCGACGTTCGTCGCCTTGCGCGACACGGACAAGCTGAAGGGGCGTTGCGGCGTCTGCGAGTATCGCCGCGTTTGCGGCGGCAGCCGTGCCCGAGCCTTCGCATTGACGGACGACTTCATGCAGACCGACCCCGATTGCAGCTACGTGCCGGGAAGCGGGAAAAATCCAATAGCCGGGGGCTAATAGCCCCCGGCTATTGCGATATTTATTTTCCGAGAGTCAATTCACGATATGGTTATCCCCTTGACTCCAGTGACCACTATATATTGTGGTTGGTGCGATTGGCCTTGGTCCGGTGCGATGATCTGGTTGTAAGGAACGGGATCAAGGATCACGGCTTGCTGTGCCAGTCGATAGAACAGCTTGCCCCGGTGCCGTGACTTACGCCGGTTAAAGTGGAAGGTGAATTCATCGAGGTAGTAACCCAGATGTTCGCGGCTGACTCGCCCCTGATGTGTACCGAGAAGCCATCGCTTCAGAAGCGATGCCACCAAATGGACGCCTGGAAGCAACTCGGACGCCGTCTCTTTATGTTCCTTTTGGATCACACGATCGTGAACGTAGCCGTGTCGCGGCAAAGCCAAGTAGCTGTTCAACCCATCGGTCCGAATGGTGCTAGTGGTCTGTCCATCTCGACTTTACACG
>JAHIKV010000125.1 GCA_018897395.1 Planctomycetota bacterium
AACTTGACAGCGGCCCATGTCTTGGTCAGTCAATCCTCTCGGAGGTAAAACTATCAACCGGAGAGCCGGATGCGGGAAATCCGCCAGTCCGGTTCGGAGGGAGGGGAGGCCGAACTCAATCGGCCTTCCCTACCCCTATCCTACTGATAACTGACAACCGGCTACTATCAGCGCATAAGAACGCCGCGCCAGCAAGGGGGGCAACCGGCACGGCGTCAAAGGAAATCGGTGACGTATCCCGTCTTACACTGCTTGCAAGCAAGCAGTGGCACACGCATGCGGCGTTTACCAGGCGAAATGGGCGAAGGCCTTGTTGGCCTCGGCCATGCGGTGGACGTTTTCGCGTTTGGTCATGGCCGCGCCTTCGCGGTTGTAGGCGGCCAAAAGCTCGGCGGCCAGCTTCTGGCTGGTCGGCCGCCCTTTCTTCTCCCGAACCACCCCTAAAATCCAGCGGACGGCCAACGATTGCTGCCGGATGCGGCTGACCTGCATCGGCACCTGATAGGAGGCCCCGCCGACGCGCTTCGAGCGGACCTCGATGTTCGGCTTGACGTTTTCCACCGCCTGCGTGAAGACGTCGATCGGCTCGGCGTCCTTGACCTTCTCGCGGATCAGTTCGAGCGCGTCGTAAAAAGCCGACTCGGCAACGCTCTTCTTGCCGTCCCACATCAGGCAGTTGATAAACTTGCTCGCCAAAATCGACCCGTACTTCGGGTCCGGGACGAGCATTTTTTTGCTGGCGGTAAAACGACCCATGGTAAAACAGGGATTAGGGATTGGGGATTAGGGATTAGATAATCAAGATTGGGGCGTGGGATTTATCTTCTTATCTAATCCCTAATCCCCAATCCCTAATCCCTGTAATTAACTTGGTTTCTTCGCTCCGTAACGGCTGCGGGATTGCTTGCGGTCGGCCACGCCGAGCGTGTCCAACGTGCCGCGAACCACTTGGTAACGTACGCCGGGCAAATCGCGGACCCGGCCGCCGCGGACCAACACGATCGAGTGCTCTTGCAAGGTGTGCCCCTCGCCGGGGATGTAGACGGTGACTTCCTTGCCGTTGCTGAGCCTGACGCGGGTAATCTTCCGCAGGGCGGAGTTCGGCTTCTTCGGGGTCATGGTCTTGACCTGCAAGCAGACCCCCCGCTTTTGCGGGCACTTGTTCAACACGGGGGCCTTGCTGTGCTTGCGCGACATCCGCCGCCGCTTCCGCACTAGTTGGTTGATCGTGGGCATTTATACTCGCATTCCTAGAAAGACAACCTCGCGGCAACCGAGAATCACATATTTTGCCAGCTTCGGCCCAGGCTGTCAATGGGGGGTTGCCCGAGGTCGATTTCTCCCGCCGGCCGGTACAAAGATGGCGATAACCACAAGCCACGCTTGGAGATATGCTCCGAGAACGTGTCCTGGAAAAGTATATTTAGCCCGCCGTGAATACACGGCGGGTCGGGTTGAACGTAAAAAACCGCTTGCCCCGCACGCATTCACCCGGGGCTAAATAGTTTCTGTTGCGGAAAGCGTCATTGGCTCTTTTGTCATTCTGAGCGAAGCGAAGAATCTCCGCACTTCGAGACCCCTCGCTTCGCTCAGGGTGACGGAAATGGACCTTCCACAACAGAAACTAAATACGGTTGTTTTATACGTTGCACGGAAAGAAGTGAAACATTCTTCTCGGATGGAAAAGATTGTTGCACTTCAAGCCGCGCACAGTATATATGCCGGACACGCCATAAGAGACACAATGAATCGCCTCGACGCTCCGGGGGGTCAAACGCCGTCTTCCTCTCGCAACCGGCGGGCAATATCCTCCACCAACTCCTTGGAACCCACGTAAACGGCCGTCCGCTGGTGATGTCTGTACGGCTGGATGTCGAGGATCGGAGTCCCCTTTTCATCGACGGCCATTCCGCCCGCCTCGCGGCACATGAACGCCACGACCGCGGCCTCGTACATCAAACGCAATTTTCCCTCGGGACGGTTCTTTGTCGGGTCCGTGTGGTTGGCGATGGCCGGGTACATGAACATGCCGCCGTTGGCCAGCACCCGATGAAAATCGCCGGCCAGCGCGCCAAGGTATCGAAAGGCGTACTTATCCTCGTGCTCGGCGATCCACTTCTGAACGCGCTCGGAAAACGTGTGGCGGTTGGATGCGTTGAAAGACAATTCCCAGGCGCCGGGGTCTTGGGGAAGGACCATCTTTCGCGGCTTGACATAAGTCATCGTCTCGTCGATGTGGAACCGCCACGTGCCGGCATTTTTCAGTCCCAGGGTAAAAGTCCCGGTGGGAATCACGAACATTCCGGCGGCGATGTAATCTTTTCCCGCCCTCAGGTGTCCGTCCTCGGGGCCTTTCAGGTTGCGCTTGGCGATGCCGAACAGGAAACCGACGGGCAATCCGTGCGGGATGTTCGACGAGCCGTCCAACGGATCGAAATAGATGAAGTAGCGTCCGTCGGGATTGAGGGGGATGATTTCCTCCGCTTCCTCGCTGACCGCGTGAATTATCCGGCCCGAGCTTTTCAGGTAATGAATGGTGATTTCATGGGCGATCTGGTCCATGCGCATGACGTTTTCGCCCTGCACGTTGACGCTTCCGGTCAGCCCGAGATTACCCTTAAACGCCCCGGTAAGGTAGTAATATTGGATCCGTTTTGCGGCGCTGATCAGGGCGTCCATCAGGATCAGGAAGTGGTAGGTGCGGTTGTGCTTCTCCTGATGATGGAGGAGGAAGTTTGCGAAAGTCTGCTCGAAGCGGCTCATGTGCCCGCTCCTCTCGTTAGTATGAACGACCGGATCGGCGCGACTTGCGTTTGTTTAGCCATTTCTCGAACGACTTCTGACTTTCGCCGGATGGTCTGCCGGCCAGCAAGCCCTCGACGCTGATGTCTTCGTCGATGTCTTCCCAGTGAATCCCTTCCCCCTTGCCGATGAACCGCCACTTCTTGCGTTCCGCCACAGTAGCGTTCAACAAACGGGGAAACCAGGCCAGCGGCGCGGAGATGGTTCGCCCGTCGCTAAGGTCCAGGCTGATGGTATCTTGCGTCATTTTAACCCTAATAAAGGTTCCTGACACCTTTCCCCCCCTTTTCCCCCTCTCGTCCGCGCCCGGTGCTTCAAATATTCAGTCCACGTGATCCGTTGTTCTGTCATCCCTTGCGTCACCTCCATCCGGCGGCTCCGATTTTTCTGTTGTTGCACCATGATTTTTCAAGAGTTCTGCGATCTCGGTGAAGCCGTTGCTTTCTGCAATGACGAGGGGCGTTTCACCTTTGTTAGGATTCCTTCGGGACCGAGAGCCGAGACAGCTATCGGAATCTTTCAAACAACCGCCGGGGTTGCTGGCGTTTGGGTCGGCTCCGTGGTCCAGCAGCGCAGCGACAATTGCGCAGCGTTCCGCCGACTCCAAGCCACCGGCGCGCACGGCGATATGAATCGGCTGCCAGCCGCGCGCGTCACGGTGATGGACGTCCGCTCCATGAGCCAAGAGGAGTTCGACCATGGCCGGCGGCCCTTTCGCCACGGCCTCCGACAGAGGCGTGTGGCCGAATTCGTTTGTGGCGTTGATTGGGGCCCCGTGCGCAATGAAAACTCGCGCCACGTCAATGTTGCCATTGTACGCGGCGCAATGCAATGGCGTCATGCCTTGGTTGTCTTGGATCGTCAGACAGGCGCCGTGAGCAATGAGCAGTTCGGCGATTTCTGATTGATTAGCAAATCCAGCCAACGTCAATGGATTGTTCCCGAAGGAGTCGCGTTTGTTGGGATTCTCTCCCGTTTTCAGCAATCGCTCAACTTTCTCCCTGTCGCCACCGTACACTGCGTCTAGAAACGCGTCCTGAAAACAACTGAGGAACCACCATGCCAAACCACACAGGACACTACATAGGGCTATGGCCAACACAACCTGAACAAGACATCCCCTTGTTGATCGTTTCATTTTCTGACGTTGCAAAGGTGACGTTGCAAAGGGACGTTGCAAAGGCGGTTGCAAAGGGGTCGGAAGTCTTTGTTTGGACTACAAATTGTCGTTTGCTCCCGCCTCTGTAAAATCAAAGACTCCCAACCCCTTTGCCCTTTCCGATCAGAGTCCCAGCTCTTTCCTCGCCTGCGATAGAGGGATAGTCGGAACGTCGGACTCCTCGGACTTCGCGGCGCGAAGCGCCTTGAGATCCTCGAAACTCTCCATTTCCTCCTCCAACATGATGAACTCCTCGTAAGGGAGAACCACAAACGCCTTCTTCCCGTCTCGTTCCAAAAAATTGGGGTGCAACGTGACCATGGCTATCGTCCTCAAGTCCTATACGCTTCTCGGCGATGGCGTACTCGATACACCACCACGCGGCTGGTTTCCTCGACCTCGAACAGTACCCGATAGTCCCCAATCCTGAGCCGGTATTCCGGCGTGAAGTTCGTGAGCCGCTTGACGTTTCCCGCCAAATTATCGCACAACTTCTGCATCCCATCAAGGATATTCGCTGCGTCATGTTTGGGAATGCGACGCAAATCCTTTGCCGCACGCGGTTTTAACTCAATTTCGGGGCGGATTTGGGGGGCGGATTTGGGGCGGATTTGGGGTCAGAGCGCCATTAGTCAATAGCGAAATCATGCTAATGACTAATGGCGCTCTGACCCGAATGGCACTGTTGAATGTAACGTATTGGCACTCAATGGGAAAGGACATCTTCGGCGTGGAGACGGGTTGAAGAGAGAGAATGAGCATGGCCGCAAAAGGTGGGCATGAGGATTGACGGTGAAGGGCTGTGGTGT
>JAHIKV010000126.1 GCA_018897395.1 Planctomycetota bacterium
GACTTCTAATCCGCAGGTTGCAGGTTCGAGTCCTGCCGGGCGTGCTGCCCAACTCCTCGGGGCGCGGCGGCCTCCAACACCAGCGCCTCGAACAGACGCAGTTCGATGCGAAGCCCTCGATCGACAGGCCGTGCTTGCGATTTGCCGGCCGGCCCTGAAACCACACTGGGGTGGGCTCCCAGCTTCTCTGACTGTTTGCTCAACGCTTGGCTGGGCTTCGGCGGCGCTATCCAATCGAATACCTCCGTCGGCCAAAGCCCGAGACGCTCGAAACCCTTGGGCACCGTCTGCTCGTACTGCACGTAGGCCCGAACCTTGCCCTTCGTGGTGTAGGTGGTGTAGGAGATTTGGCCCGTTCCCTTCCGTCTTGTTGACGTCGGGATTGGACGTGCCGAAAACCTTGTAGCCCATCAAGGTGCAGTCCTCTTCAGGCGGATGTACTTGTTGGGGAACAGAATCTGCACGCTCTTAAGGCGGTTTCTCCTGTATGTGTCAATTGGCGGGAGGAACATTGCGGGCGCTGACCCCTGTCATTTGAGCGCCCTCGGGAAAGTAGCTCTCCCAAAACACCTTCATGGGGCCGGGATAGACCGCTCGCCTCAACTCGCCCCAGGTCTGCTGGTCGCCGGTGCAGTAGTACACGTAGGTTTTGCCGTCGATCTCGATCAGGTCGACATCCGAGTTGTTGCATCCTTCTCCTTCGCCTGCTTCCAGGATGGGGTTCTTCGGGCTTAGTTGCCAAGCCGCAAGGTTCTTCGACCGGGCGAGGAACGACACCCAGCCGTTGTGGCCGGGGATCGGGGCGTGCAAGTAGATCGCGTAGTAGTAGGGCTTATAATAGCGAATCACCGGGCAAGCGCTATACTCCTTGCCGCGGACGCCGGCAAACACCAGCCCGTCGATCTTCTCCCATTTGGCCAAGTCCTTCGAGCGGGCGAACTTAAAACAGAACGCCACCGGCACGTCCGACTCGTAGGCCATCAGGTATCCCTGCTCCTCGCGGCAGACGGAGGAATTCAAGAGGTGCTCGCCACCAACACGGCGAATCGCCAACTCCCGCTTCCAGCTTTTCAGATCGGTACTGGAGAAGTGATAAATGTCGCCAAACCACTGGTCCAGCTTCTCACCATGCTCGGAAGCGAAGACATGAACGGTGTCGCTCTCAACGAACGCCGACCCCAGCGAATGACGCCGGCCAAAACGCGCCACCTCCTTGCCCGTGGCCGGGTCGCGGATGAGCAAGTACATCTGATTCAGGTCGGGCTTCGGCGTGTCCACGCGATGGGTGATAAAAAGGAGCTGCCGGCCCTGGAAGACAATGGGCGTCGATTCCATCTCAACGCCGACCTTCTCTGGATTGAAGTTGAGGTTCTCTGGCAGCTTCGTAAGCTTTTTGGGCGCCGCGGGCAGGCCGGCGTCGGGCTTCGGCGGCGCTATCCAATCGAATACCTCCGTCGGCCAAAGCCCGAGTCGCTCGAAACCCTTGGGCACCGTCTGCTCGTACTGCACGTAGGCCCGAACCTTGCCCTTCGTGGTGTAGGAGATTTGGCCCGCTCCAACCCCTTTCGCCTTGTTGATCTTTTCATCGCACGTGCCGAAAACCTTGTAGCCCATCAAGGTGCAGTCCTCGAAGTCGATATGAACCTGCTCAGGATCGGGCACGATGCTGGAAATGATCCCGGAGGATGGAGTGCCGTGGGGCTGCGAGAAGTTTAGAGTAATCAGCCGGCAGTTCTTCATTTTCAGACGGATGTACTTGCTGGGAAATGTGATCTGCACGGCGTTGTCGGGCCCCACGAAGGTGCAATCCTCGCAGATCGCGTCGGGATGTTTTGGCGGGGATTTGTTGTATGCCCCAACCGCAAGTCCACCCGCGTCGCCCCACCAATCCAACGACGCCAGATAGCACCGGCGGAAGACGATGGGTTCCTTCTCCCGCGTGACCTGGTAGCTGAATCCGCCGCCGAAGGCCCGCCCGATCCCCACGCAGTCCTCCACGATCACCGTGAATCCCTCTCCGCTCTTGTCGGCGAGATCCCAGAACAGGCCGGCGTCGCTGCCGGTCGCATAGAGGTTCCGCAACATCCAGCGGTCCCAACAGATGCTGGAAAAGGTCGGGGCGGTGTGCTTGGGCGACCAGCCCTTTTGCGTGGCGCGGATGGTCGACCAAAAATCGTAGCTCTTGAACCCTTTCTCGGGATCGCCTGAGTCGATGACGATCCGCCCGATCGCGCCCGAGCCAAGGCTCCCGTCGGAATCGCCGATCAAGAGGTTGTAGGCCCCTGGGGCGCCTTTGTGGGCGGTATACAGATTGGCCTCGACGTAGGTATCCGGCCGCACAACGATGCGGTGTCCGCCCTTGTCGTCGGGTACCGCCAGCAATGCGGCCTGGATCGTATGGAACGCCTTGGCCCACGTGCTGCCGTCGGTGTTGTCGCCGAGCTTGGAGACATAGAAGGTCTTGCCCTTGTTGCCAGAATAATCCGGTGCAGCAGGATCCCACGTCGCAGCGGCGAGTTGCGGTGCTACAGTTGCGGCACCCAACAGAGCCAACAAGAAATATGGCCAACGCCGAGACTGTTTGGATCGATGCCAAGAAACCATTGGAGTACTCCTTGGGTGAGATTGTGTTCGGACAGTTTCAATCTGTTGCCGGCTGTAAAATCGCACTACTTCGCTTTGCTGTGAATGTGGGTAGCGTTTAGATGCCGGCGTTCTTCTGTAATCGCATCAGAGCGGCTATACTATCGTCGGGAATCAAGCCATGCGTGTCCGGCGGAACGTTCAGGAGGAAGTTTGTACCGCCGGTGCGGCAGGCGTTGAGGTGCTTCAGCAAGGCCTCGTCTGGCCGCGGTTTGTCGTGGGGCATCCAGAACCACAACTTGCCGACCGGATTGCAGACTTCGACGGGCATATAGTACTTCTTCCCCTCGATATCCCGCCACTTCGGCGGGCCATTTCCCGAGGGGACACCGCCCTCCATCGCGACGAGGTCCGACGGCCATGCGTAGGTGACGTTATACTCGGTGGCGTCGGGCAGCCCGCTGTTCATCATGATGACCGTTTGCGGCTGCAAGGCGGCGATATGGTGGTAGAGGAACGTGCGGTAGCTGCGGCCCAACTCGCCGGGAAGGTCGATCCATGTTTCGGCGATCGGACCGAATTGAGTCAGCAGTTCCGTGACCTGGGCGGTTTGAAAGCCCTGGTAGAGCGACGTGGTGAATGGTGGCAGGTTCTCTTGGGATTTCGGAAAGCCGAGCGTTTGATCCCAGGGGCCACTCATATCGGAACGCGTTCTGCTCCCGAAGCGGTTGTGGTTGTCCCAGGAAGAATAGTACAAGCCGGGCAGAACGCCGCGCTTGCCGCACGCCTTGCAGAACTCCTCCACTACATTGGTCTTGTTTGTACTATTGGCCACGGTGTAATCAGTATGCTTGCTCGGCCACAGGCAGTGTCCGGCAATGTGCTTCGCTGTCAGCACGATATACTTCATGCCCGCATCGCGAGCCACGGACACCCATTGGTCGATGTCCAGCCGATCTGGAGCGTACCTCATAGCGGGGGAGTTGCGTTGAACCGCATAGCTGTCGGGAATTCCATCTTGGACGAAGGTGGTTATGCCGAAATGTATGAACATCCCGTACTGAAGCGATTCCCATTTCTGCAACTGTTCGAGCGACAGTCGCTGACTGCCCGCTCCGGCGGACTCCGTTGCGGCGCCGAGGGCCGTGGCCGCGGATAGGCGGGGGGCGGCACATGCGGCCAAGGTGGTTGATGCCGCACCGGACAGGAAGTTTCGTCGCGTCAATTCGCACTTCAACATTGTGGTTCCCTCCCGGGAAGGCGATAGTTGGATGGCACAGATCCCCAATCACTGACCCTAATGTTGCCGTTCCGACGCGATAGCTTTCCGCGGCCGAACGCCCACCGTGCTCAAATCGATCGGCCGGAACCCGAGCTTGAAGGCCGGCGATTCGGGCTTGAGCCGGAAGTCGCCCTTCCGCGGATCGACGAACAGCGGGTCGGCCACGATCGAGTCGCAGTCCAGCGACTTGCCCTGCCCCCACTGCATTTTCTTGCAATGCTCGGATGTCTTTTCCTTCCATTGCTCAAAATCGAGGCCGAGGAACTTCGGCGGCTTGCCGGAAGCGTCATAATACAAGTTGTAGTTCAAAACCATGTCGTAGTTCGTCCAGGGATCCGGCTCAAAAAGCCGCTGGCCCTTGTCTCCCCGATAGTAATATAGGTTGCGGTAGACCGCTCCGGTCGAGGCCAGCGGGCCGGGATCTCCGGAACGGGTCATCGCCACGCCGCACAGCGCGAAGATGTTGTTCTGGATAACGTGCCCGAAGTTGTTGAAGTTGCAAACCAAGCCTAAGCCTTGGACGTTGTGAACGACGTTGTACTCCACTCGGACCGCCGCGGCGCCGGCGTCCAAGATAATGCCGTTGCTGCGCGGGCTGAGGTTGTCGCGGATGAGGTTGTAGCGAATCACGGTGCCCGGCTGCACCCCCATGCTGTATATGGCCGAATGGTTTGTCAGCGGACTGCCTCCGTAGTGGTGGATATGGTTGTACTCGACGACGTTGTCGCGGGCGTTTTGGATGGGAAAATAGCCCCAGCTCCAGCCGAGTGTAATGCCCCATTCGCACCAGCCCGTGATTTCGTTATGGGCCACCAAATTGCCGCTGCTTTGCCCGATGAAGATCGCGGGCGCCCCAAAGTAGACCATTCCGCAATCATGGATCCGGTTGTCGGTAATCACGACCCGCCCCGACTCCTCCGCGTCGTCGTTCGTGGGGTCCGGCCCGCCGACCCGGACGGCGCCGGCGCCCAAATCGCGCATGGAATTGCCCACGATATGGTTGTCCTTGCATCCGCCTGGGGCCAAATGAATGCCCCACGCGCCCGTATGGGCGATTTCGTTGTCCTCGAAGCGGATATGCCGCGCGCCCTTGGCGTAAATGGCCGACGGGACGGGAACCTGTGACTGCGGTGTGCTCAGCCTCTCGTCATCCGGGTTCGTTGAGTCCCAACCGGGAAAGAGCTTCTGACCGGGCGTCAATTCGATGGAATTCTGGCCGTAGCTGTAGCCCAGTTTTTTGTCCATGTCCCAACTCGAGTATTGGAACTTCAGTCCGCGAAACGCGACGTGCTCGACCAGCCGGCCCGTCTTGTAGTCGCCCTCCAAACGCAACCACTGTCTGGCGACCGGGGCGACGAACTTCAGTTCTTCCACCTTCTCGTCCGGCAAAGGCCAGTAGTGGAGCACGCCCGTCTTCCGGTCCAGATACCACTGGCCCGGCTCCTTCAGGCCCTCGAAGACGTTTTCCGCGAACCAGCCGTCCGTCCAGTCCGCCGAACGGAAACAATCTCCCGTGAAGCGGACGACGTTGGCGGTTTGGTCGATGGATTCGATCCGCAGCCGCGATTCCGCCCACCATTGGATCACCACGATTTCCACGTCGTCGAGATTGCGCCACTTTGAGTCAATCTGTCCCGGAGCGAACTTGAACGTCCGGAAGCGCGGTTCCGCCGGCCCCTTGACCGGGTACTGGCCCCGGGCCGGCAGTCTGGCCCGCCCGCGCCGCTGACCATTAACGAACAGTTGCCGGAAATACCATTTTCCCTGTTTCACCTCGGGAACGTCGGCCGTCCAAAGCTCTCCCGGCCCGCGCTTCCAGCCGGCGATTACCTTGCCGCCGCTGATGACGGGCTTCTCGCCCGGATAGGCCGTGTAGGCGACGGGGCAGTTCGCCGTCCCCGAGTCTTCGGGCCCCAACCGCAAAGGCTCTTCCAGGTAATAAGTGCCGCCGCGAAGCACGACGTTGACGGGCGTCTGGGCCTTGCCCTTCGCTTCCCGGACCGCATCGCGGGCGCGGACCAGCGTGGCGAACGGCCGCTCCTTCGTTCCCGGGGCGGCGTCGTTCCCGCCGGGGGCCACATAGAACTCCAATGCGGACGCCGAAGCCGCCGCCAACAAAACCAACAACGCCCCAAAGCTCATAGTTCTCTTCATGATGCATTCCTTTTTAGGTAAAGTCTGTTGATTACGGGTCACGAAAACTCCCCTTCGGCGAGAGGCAAGTGTGCAACGCACCGATGGTCATTCCGTCGCATTGTGGTGCGTTTCACGCATCCTAGTGCGCTTGTAAGTGTATCGAATCAGCAGGGTGGAAGTCCCTGTCGAAGTTGGGTCTGAACTTTGTAACCAATAGTAACTGCGTCCTCGTGAGAGGGGGTGGAGAGCAACTGGAGGTGAATGACTGGTCCGCAGGA
>JAHIKV010000317.1 GCA_018897395.1 Planctomycetota bacterium
CTCGGTTTTACTACCATTGTATAAACCTTCCAGCGATAGTTCTGCCAGTTGGTTATATTGGGATTGCTGAGATCTCGGCTCCTGCCCAGAACCGCCTCGTCGCTTGCTCCCGGTGAGCACCTCGGCAGGTCCTCACCGACTCTCACAGGGTTTGTGGTATATGTAAAATCCCTGTCATATTGCCCTTCATGTGCAAGGATATAAAACCTGACTTCTCTTACTCTATTCCTTATGTTTTCAGCATTTACCACAAAAGCATTTGACAGGTTATTTACATAACAATCTACAGCGCCATCTGGGGTTGCAGTTGTGTCTATTCCAAAGACCACCTGCATATCAGCGACGCAATCGAGGAGGGGCAAATTATCAGCCCTCGATCCATTACTATGACTGATAACATTCTTTGAAAACACTCCTGTATTAGAAGCACATCTCTGAGGAACACTGGAGGTTGATATATAATAATCTGCCCTGTTGAATGGCATTCTCAAATCTGTGTCAGGGTCAATACCATATATTATGCGTGGCTGTGTCTCTGTCGGATCTGTAGGTTCAAAGCCAGAGGTAGCACCGTATTGTGTAAAAAATGATCCGCTATTCACAATCAGGGATTTCCGATTTGCATCTGTGGTTCCCGGGGAGACAACGATTACTCTGACAGTATTCTTAGTGTTGCAATTTGAATCTTTGTTTACATTTTCACAGTCGGGTGTCCATGTCTTTTTAGTATTGCCGAAATATAAATAGGTCCATTTCTGGGCTGTTGTGTTTCTTGCAATATTTGTTGCTTTAATTATTAGCTCGTCAGACCCATTAAAGCCAGCACCATTTCCGCTCAAGATAGCCCTTGGCGGGTTTGATGGGGAATCATTATATCCTGCACTTGCTTCTGAATAACTCACTGTTGCAGGAATCACCCACGGCAGTCCATATCCTGCATGCTCAATATCCTGCCTCATCACCTCAAGGCCGATTATTCCCTCAATATTTGTCTCCGCTATTTTGGACTGCTGCTTGAACTGGGTTACCATGCCTGTAAGAATGCCTGATGCCGCTGCTATGATAATCAAAAAAACAACCATAGTTATCATCAACTCCACCAAAGAAAAACCTGCCTTAGTAGACAGTAGACCTTTTTCAGTAGATAGTAGACGGTAGACAGTAGACAGGGAACTACTTTTCCCCCCCTGTGTGCTGTCTACTACATGCTGTCTACTTTCCTTCATGCTGTCTACTGTTTGCTGTATGCTTTCCTTTTTGCTCATTGTCTCCTCACGATTGACATTATCCTGTGGGTATACGGGTTTTCCTTCCAGTTCCATTTCACCTCAACATTTATCTGCCTCGTATCACCGCTTCCGGTTACAGCCAGTCTCGTGCAGAAATCCTTATTGGATACATTCCTTATATTCCTCTGAATCCGTTGTCCATTGCCAGAGCCATCAGTAAAGGCAGCAGGGCAGTCAACGCCTGCGGGGAGCGAAGTAGAATCAGAGGCAAGGCTGACAAACGCCGTATTTCTCGCCGCATTCATCCTCATCTCTGCAATGCCCACTGCCTCATCCCTCAGGACATTTATCATGTTAGCATCAATTGATACTAATGCTGTCTGCATCAGGGCAAGGGAGACCAGAAGAAGCACAACAAGTGAGATTAAGACCTCAACAAGGGTAAAGCCAGTAACCCCCCATAACCCCCCTTTGATAAAGGGGGGAAGGGGGGATTTAAATATTTTATTTAGCAACGCAGTTTGTGCCATTACATGCCCCTCCATTTGTAATCAGCGTGGTTAATCTCCCAAGATTTATCCTTGTAGCTGATATTTCGATGCAGTTGTAATCTGCGTCAGCATCTGTGTTGCTGCAGATGGTTTTACTGTCATTCGAAAGTCCCCTGGCTGTAAATTCTATCTCTGTATCTGCAATACCACTCCATGTAACAGGATAACGCGTATCAAGTGGTTTCAGTAAAAGCTGTGTATCAGGGGCGCCTGCTGTCTCAAGGGTCCCATTTCCATCCGGAGCAGGATTCGTGTCGTCATAGACCGTGTATGATGTTATAGTCAGGGTCACAAAATGCGCC
>JAHIKV010000127.1 GCA_018897395.1 Planctomycetota bacterium
AACCTGTTGCAGGTAAAAGCCCTGCAACACTAATTTCCGTTCGCTAATGGCAAACCGCCGTGCGACGGAAAATTGCACTGACCATTGATTTCTCCAGTGGAAAGATACACAAGCTGGGCATTTTCTCAGAAAGTGCAGAACTAATGTCACACGTTTAGCAGCCGCCGGCACGGCGGCTTGCGGCAAACCAGGGGTCGCCGTGCCGGCGGCCGCAAAACAGATACAATGTTCGTTATTTTCGATACCCAATAATCATTAAAGCAATAGAGTGCCACTTTTCCGCCACTCTGTCCATACCAGAATGAGGGGAAAACGGAATATGCTTCTCCGATCGGCAAATAGGACGTAAAATATGTGGTAATCGGCAACGGCCAATCGGGGGACCGGTCCAAGTTGGTGCGGCAGTCCAAGTTGGTGCGGCAGTTGTATTGCCGCACCTGGCAAACGGTGCGGCAGTACAACTGCCACACCAACAAGAGGCAAGATTATCCCATGAGGTTGCCATTACCACTACGTGCGGCGTTGGCCTCCGCGGCAGCGTTGTTTTTCGCGGTGCCCAATGCCGCGGCCGCCGCCAAATTGACGGTCGAACTGGGCAACGCCCGGGCAGCGACGTCAGTCGGAGCGGTCCGGCGCTGGGACGCCGACGGCAACCACCGTCGTCGGCCCAATCCGAAGGCAAAGATCGACGAGCCGCGGCTCGACGCCAAAGCGGTCAACGTCGACGCCGGCCGCTGGGTGTTCTCCAATCTGCCGCCGGGCAAGTACGATCTGGTCATCCTGGCCAAGGACCGCATGCGGGTCGAGGGTTTTTGCTATCCGCCGGTCCGGGAGTTCGATCCTTTCCTGCGGTCCGACGCCGCGGTGGACGAAAGGACCCGCGATTTGATCGTCGGCATGATAAAAAAATCGCGTCATTACGAGAACAAGGTCGAGCCGCTGTATCTCGGCGGCGACAAGAAAGAGGTTCGCGTGTTGGTGATGCTCATCCGCGACAAGCCCACCAGCTACGAATCCGAGTTCCCCGGCGCCGCCACGGTGCGTCACGAGATATGGCAGTATTCGTGGCGTTATGGGGGCTGGCTGAAGGAAAAGCGGACCAAAGTGCTCGACCGCGTCATTCTTCACCGCGACGAGCTGCGGAAGTGGACCTGGCTCTGGGCGCCTGAGCTTGGCGGCATCGAGGTTAAGGGGCGGCCGATCACGATCGAGTTCGACGTGCCCGCCCCGCCGCAACGGCGGCTGAAGGGGCTATATCCTCACTAAGAGCGTGTCCGTAAATAGAGGCAATCGTATTTAGCCCCGGGTGAATACACCCGGGGCAAACGGTTTTCCATATTCAACCCGGCCCGCCGTGTATTCACGGCGGGCTAAATGAACAATTTCAGGACACGTTCTTAGATGGCAGGCATGGTGGTTTTTCCGCCCGCCACCCCTTGCCCGCAACCACGAGAAGATCATAATGAAGCCAAGGAGTGTTTGGCCGGTTCAATCAAATTGAGAGAGCTATTGTGTCGTTAATTGTCGTCGGCTCCGTGGCTTTGGACAGCGTGGAAACTCCCACCGAGAAGCGGGAGAACGTGCTCGGCGGGTCGGCCGTCTATTTCTCTTACGCCGCCAGTTTCTTCACCACCGTGCGGCTGGCCGGAGTGGTGGGCGAAGATTGGCCGGCGGAACACACCGAGCTGCTCGAAGCCCGTGGGATCGACACCACCGGCCTGCAAGTCATCCCCGGCGGGAAGACGTTCCGCTGGCGCGGCAAGTACATGAAGGACATGAACGACCGCGAGACGCTCGACCTGCAACTGAACGTGCTGGCCGACTTCGATCCGCTGTTGCCCGAGGAATATCGCCACTGCCGGTTCCTCTTCCTGGCCAACGGCTCGCCGGTGCATCAGCTCAAGACGCTCAATCAGTGCCAGGGCGCCAAGCTGGTCGTGGCCGACACGATGGACCACTACATCCGCAGCGAGCGGGACGGGCTACTGACGCTGTTGCGGCGGATCGACGGCCTGGTGCTAAACGACAGCGAGGCGAAGCTGCTTACGGACGACGACAATCTGGTCCGGGCCGGAAACATCGTGCGCCGAATGGGGCCGAAATTCGTCGTCATCAAGAAGGGCGAGCACGGAGCGATTTTCTTCGGCGAAAATGAAATCTACGTGCTGCCGGCCTTTCCCACGCCCGACGTAGTCGATCCGACCGGCGCGGGCGACAGCTTCGCCGGCGGGATGATGGGCTACCTGGCCGAGAGGGATTGTTTCGACCCCAAAACGCTAAAGGAAGCCTTGGCCTACGGCACCCTGACGGCCAGCTTCACCGTCGAGGATTTCAGCCTCGACCGGTTGCAGGCGATCGAGCGGAAAGACCTCGACCGGCGGATGGAGGAGTATCGGAAGATGTTGAGTTTCTGAAAAGGGATTAGGGATTGGGGATTAGGGATTGGAAAGGTTCCAATCTCCAATCCCCGATTTCTAATCCCCAATCCCTATGAAAAAGACTCTTCGCACGTTTGTCGCCGTCGAGATCAGCGAAGCGATTTGCGCCCGAGCGACGGAATTGATCGCTGCGCTGAGCGAAAAAGGTGTCAGGAACCGTTTGTGCGAAGCATCCGAAGGACCGTTCCGGAAAACGGTTCCTGACACCTTTTTCGTTAAGTGGGTTGAACCTTGCAACTTGCATTTGACACTAAAGTTTCTCGGCGAGGTGCATCAACGCGAGATTCCGCGGGTCTGTCGGGCCGTCGAGCTTGGGGCGGCCGAGGTCGCTCCGTTCCCGTTGGATGTCCGCGGCGCCGGGGCGTTTCCCAACGCCGCCCGGCCGCGCACCGTCTGGCTCGGGGCGGGCGAGGGCGCCGAGCAAATGGTCCGGCTCCACGACCGCGTCGAGGCCGCGTTGGCCGAATTGGGATACCGCGAGGAACATCGCCGGTTCCAGGTACATCTGACGATCGGCCGGGTCCGCGGCGGTGGGCCGGGCATCGTCGAGCTTGGATCGCTGCTTGAGAAACACGCCGATTTCTCGGCCGGCAAGATGACCGTCGAAAGGGTCACGGTCTTCGCCAGCCAGTTGACGCCCGCCGGTCCGATTTACGAAGTCCTCGGTTCGGCGCGGCTGGGGAGATCGTAAATTAGCGACTGAAAAAGAATTGCCTACGCAATTCCGTAGTTTCTGTTGCGGAAAGGTAGGGTGGGTCGAGCGCAGCGAGCCCCACCATGTGAATTCGTCTTAAAATTGGTGGGGCTCGCTGCGCTCGACCCACCCTACATCGGACAACATCCCCTTCCGCAACAGAAACTCCGTAGGACGGATTAGGAAATCCGTCCTACAGGCAAACGACCAACATTTTTATATGACGATCACTCACAGCAGCGGGCTGAAGAGCTTTGCCAGATTCACTTTCAGCCGGCCGGCCAGCGTGCGAGTGGGCCAATCGGCCAGGGTCGCCTGCCGCGATCGGTCAAGATAGTGCTGTTGCAGGTCATGCACCTGACGGACCGCCTCCTCGGCGTGGACGAACAGATTCAGCTCGAAGTTCAGATTGAACGAGCGGATGTCGTAGTTCGCCGAACCGAACATCGCCAACTCGTCGTCGATGGTCAGCGTTTTGGCGTGTAACATTCCATCGAGGAACAAGAACACCCGCACGCCGAACTGCATCAGGTACTCGCAATAGAAACTGCCGGCCGCGTTGACCAGCCGGTGGTCGCTGCAACGGGGGATCGCCAGATCGACCTGCACGCCGCGCAGGGCGGCCAGCCGCAACGCCAGCAGCATGGCCTCGTTGGGAATGAAGTATGGCGAAGTGATGACCACCCGCCGCCGCGCCAGGAATATCGCTCTGACGATCAGGTCTTGGAACAACTCGGTTGGCTGGTCGGGGCCGGTGGGAATGACCTGAACGGCGATGGGACCGTCGGCGGGCGACCGGGGGAACAACGCGGGGTCGTCGAGCAACTCGCCCGACTCGTAAAACCAGTCTTCGAGAAAGATTCCTTGAAGCTGGCGGACGACCGGACCGGTCACCCGGGCCATGACGTCGTGCCAGACACCCGCCCGCTTGTGGCCGTAGCTCGGCTCGACGATGTTTTGCGACCCGGTGAAGGCCACCGTGCCGTCGATCACCGCGAGTTTGCGGTGGTTTCTCAGATCGAGCCGGGCGAACGGCAGCCGCCACAGGTTGGCGGGCAGGACCGGATATATCCGCACCCCGTGCCGGCGGAGGTATGGCGCCAGCCGTCGGAATAGCCGGCGCGAGCCGACCGCGTCGGCCAGCACTCGGCAATCCACTCCCCGCTCGGCCGCCCGGACCAGCGCCTCCGCCACGCGCCGGCCGACTTCATCGTCCTGAAAAATATAAAACAGCAGGTGAACGTGGCGCCGGGCGGCGTCGATCTCGGCGATCAGCCGCTCGATCACTTCATCGGTATCCGACATCAGCGAGATGGAGTTGCCGGCCACCACGGGCAGTCCGCCGACGTGTTCCGCCAGATGGACCAGCACGCTGAAATCGTCCGTCTCGCCCGGATCGACGACGTGGTTCGATTCGACTTGCGGGTAATCGGAGGTCTGCAATTGGAGGCGGTGTCGCTGCCGGCGGGCCAGACGCCGCCGCCCCAGCCGGTTCTCGCCGATCAACAGGTACAGTACCAATCCGATCCACGGCTCGAAGAAGACAATCGCCAGCCAGGCCAGACAGGTTGTCGGCTTTTCCTTGCGCAACACGATCACGGGCAACATCGTCAGACGGATTGCCCACTCGCTTGCCACCAGCAGTTGCGTCCAATAGGGCAGGTTCATGCCCCGATTGTACGTTATGACCCGAAAGGGCGGAAACCCCCCGGCAGCCCGTTGAAAAAGTCGGTCTTCGGGAGTTTGGGTGCCACTGCCGGCTTGTCCAGCAGTGTTTTTTCGGGAGTTTTTCCCATGCACTGCTGGACAAGCCGGCAGTGGCGCCCTTTTTCAACGGGCTACTAGGCCGGCCGCTACGGTTTCGGGGCGGTGCCGGAGGCATCTCGGATCGGCGGTGAAGGTCCGCGAATTTCCGCCGGTGCCTCGGGCACTTCGAGGACGATCACCAGCGGCAGCCCGAAATCATCCGTCGTGCGAACCGACGGCGACTCTTCCACCGATTGCTTGTCCGGGTCCGACACCGGTTTCTTGGCCGTGACGGCGACCGGCTTTTTCTCGGCAACCGAGGGCGGGGTTGAAGTCGATTTGGCGACCGCCGGCGTACGCGGAGCGGGCATGGGCGGCGCGCTCTCCGGCGCACACCCCCAAAATAATACTACCGCTACTGTTGCCGAGGCTAAACCACTTCTCATATCTTAAGTATCCCTTATCGGACGGGGCGAGGAAAGCGCCTCCGAAAAACCATCTTGCAGTTGAAATCGTCCGATTCGCGGCCGACGGAACGTCGGCCACGGGGCCGAATTCCGTTATGCCCGCACTTTACCCTTCCCACATCCTCGACTTGGCGGTATCTTCACAGCCGAGGTTCGACCTTGACCTCGGCGGCAAGCCTGCGAAAATCGGCATTTTGGGCATTTAACTCGCCCAGGGAGAATATACAATGTCTACCCGTGAACGCTGGATTGTATATCCGTTGCTATTCTTGACGCTCGGCATCGCGCTGCGAAACAAGATACTCCCCCCCACTCATTTTGGGGGCATGGAGACAACGCTGAAAGCCGGCGAAATCGACGTCAGGCGGATTCGTTGCGGCGAATTGCAGGCCGGGCGAGCGATCTTAAACCAGTTGGAAGCCGGACGGTTGGAGTGTCGGGAATTGATTGTCGTGGGGCCGGCCGGCCGGCCGGTGATCGCCGGCTTTGCGGACCCCAAGTCGCACAACGGCGCGATCAACACGTTCTCCGCCGACGGAAGGCCCTTGGTTCAGCTCCAGTCGACCGAGGCCGGCGGCATCGTAGTGACGTTTGGTAAATCGGGCCGGGTCTTGATTATTGGCGACACGGGCAAACACCCCGCCAATCGTGGGGCAACGGAGCCACCCTCAACGAAACAGCCGACGGAAAAAGAAAAAACGGAACAACCAGCCGATAATCGGGACCAATAATTGAGTACGGGGCGAACCGAGGACTTTTCCGCCCGCGTAGAATATAATGCTCGAAGAACAACTGAACCGATAATCCGTTTGAAAATCTTGTTCCCACGCTCCGCGTGGGAACACACTGCCCGGTACGCTCCGCGTCCGAGCCGTCTGAATACGAGTGGTGCTCAGGAGTTGTGCCAAGGACGCAGAGCGTCCGACAAGCGCGTTCCCACGCAGAGCATGGGAACGAGAATATCCATTTGACTTCAATCCGTGGAGAAAGGTATCCATGATTTTTGACCCGATGTATTTTTTGTGGATTGCACCGGCGGTTCTGCTGGGGATGTGGGCACAGTTTCGCATCCGGACGACCTACGCTCAGGCGCAGCGGATGGGGGCCCCGCTGAGCGGCGCGGCAGCCGCACGGCACATCCTCGACTCCGCCGGCTTGAACAACGTCGACATCGAACAGATGCCCGGGCACTTGAGCGACCACTACGATCCGCGGGCAAAGGTGCTTCGGCTCTCGCCGGAGGTGTATCAAAACCGGACGTTGGCTTCGGTGGGCATCGCCGCACACGAGGCGGGCCACGCCATCCAGCACGCCCACGGCTATGCCCCGCTCGTGGTCCGCAACGCCGCCGTGCCGCTGGCCGGTTTCGGTAGTAATGCCGGATTTATCCTGCTCATCATCGGCGCGATCATGAACTTGCCGCCCTTGATTCTGCTCGGCATCGGGCTGTTCGCCGTCGTGGTCGTCTTCCAGGTAGTAAACCTGCCGGTGGAGTTCAACGCCAGCTCGCGGGCAAAGGCGCAACTGGTCGGTTTGGGAATAGTCAACGACCAAGAGCTGACGTACGTTAACAAGGTCCTGAACGCGGCGGCGTTGACCTACGTGGCCGCCACGCTTCAGGCGATCCTCACGCTGTTGTACTACGTAACGCGGTTCGGCAGCCGGAATTGAGGAAGGGATTAGGGATTAGGGATTAGGGATTAGATGCTGAAGATTGAAATCTTTTCTTTCTAATCCCTAATCCCCAATCCCTAATCCCCCCAAAAAGCATGGGCGTCATGGGCAGAGTCCTTCTGCCCGTGACGCCCTTCGTCGCGCGACGAACAACAAGCGAGCCGCAAAGGGGACGTTCGCGGCCCGCGGGGATATATTTCCTCTTTCGTCCCGGATAACGATTGTGCAATAGCCGGGGGCTAACAGCCCCCGGAGGGTAAACCCGCATTTCGCGCACATTCCGGGGGCTGTTAGCCCCCGGCTATTCTTCTACTTCACTTCCTCCAAAGCGACCGGGCGGCGCTCGTCGGCGGAAATCAACGCCGCCTCCAGCACGCGCTGCGTTTGATAGGCGTCCTCGAAATCGGGGATCGGAACGGTCGGCTCCTCGCCGCCCAACACGCGAAGGATGTCGTACGCCTCGTTGGTGAACCCGTGCTCGTAGCCGATGATGTGGGCGTCGGGCCACCAGTTGGCAGCGTACGGATGGTCGCCGCCGTGAGTACACATGATCGTGCTCCAACCCTGCACGGCGCGCGGCAGCGCGGCGTCGTAATACTGTAACTCGTTCATCCGCTCGAAGTCGAACTTCAACGAACCCTTGGTGCCGTTGATCTCGAAGGAGTTGCGATTCTGATTGCCGGTCGCCTGACGTGCGGCCTCGAAGCCGGCCACCGCCCCGCCGGAGAAGCGGGCCAAGAACAGAACCGTGTCGTCGACCGTGACCGTGCCTTTCCCGGCCGCGCCTTGGCGGTCGGCGGCGATTCCGCCGGCGGCAACGCCCGTCGGCAGCGTCCGCTCCTTGATAAACGTCTCGGCAATCGCGCCGACCACCTCGGTAATCTCCTGTCCGGTGACGAAGCGGGTCATGTCGATGATGTGGGCGTTCAGGTCGCCGTGGGCGCCGGAGCCGGCCAGTTCCTTCTCGAACCGCCACAGCAGCGGGACATTCTCGTCGGCCCAGTCCTGCAAATAGACCGCGCGGACGTGCCGGATCGTCCCCAGCTTGCCTTGCTTGACCATCTGATGGGCCAGCGCCACGGCCGGGCAACGGCGATAGTTGAACCAGACGAACGTCTTCAAGTTGGCGGCCTTCGCGGCTTCGGCCATCTGGCGGGCGTCGGCCAGCGAACCGGCGATTGGCTTCTCACAAGCCACCGGCTTGCCGGCGGCGATCGCCGCGCGGGCCACCGGGGCGTGCATGTAGTTCGGCGTGACAATGTCGACCAAGCCGATTTCGGGCGAGCGGACAAGCTCTTCCCATCCGGTCGAGGCGTTTTTCCAGCCCCAGTTGTCGGCAAAGGCTTGCGGATTTTCCTCGGGCTGCCCAAACACCGTGTGCATGACCGGAACGAGCGGCGGCTTGAAAAACTTCGCCACCTGGCCCCAGGCGTTCGAGTGCGAACGCCCCATGAATCCCTGTCCGACCAAAGCCACGTTGATCGTTGTCATAAGATGCTCCTTTCAGAACGTGTCTTGAAATCATTCATTTAGCCCGCCGTGAATACACGGCGGGCCGAACTGACCGCGAAAAACCGCTTGCCCCGGGTGTATTCACCCGGGGCTAAATACGGATATTTCAATTTCAAAACACCTTCTCAGACAGGCTCGACGCGAGATGGAAGTGGTTATAGGAAGATTCGCGTCATCTGACAAGGGGCCGGCGGAAAAATTCCCGGCCCGAAAAAAGCAATTTATTGGGTGTCGGAAAAGAGAATGTTGCGACAAAATTCACAAATCACGCTGGCAATATGGCCCGAATCCGGGTACGATTCCACTTAGGACCGGCATTGGATGCCGCACGGCCGGCCCGCCGGTTTGGACCGCCGAAATTCTCGGCGTCCGGCCATTCTCCAGGTTGTGGCGGTTGTCGGAAGGAGATCGTTATGGCGAAATGGAAAGCATATTGTTGGCCGGCGGTAGTGGGACTCGGCTTGGCGGGCGGTTTGATTGTCGGCGGGCTGTGGCCCCAGACGCCGCTGCATGCCGTGGCCACCGACCGGATCGACACTTTCGGCATGGCCACCGGCCCGATCGACTCCGACGTCGAAGCCCTATACTTCCTCGATTTCCTCACCGGAGACCTGCGTGCGGTGGTGCTGGGTAAAAACCCGGGCACGTGGACCGGTTTTTTCAACGCAAACGTCGCCGCCGACCTGGGCGTCGACCCGCAGAAAAATCCGAAATACTTGATGGTCACCGGCATCAGCTATCTGCGGCGCGCCGGCGGCAGCCGGTTGCAACCGAGCAATTCGATCTGCTACGTGGCCGAAGTGACCAGCGGCAAGGTGGCGGCCTACTCCGTGCCCTGGTCTAAATCGCTGTATGCCGCCGGCCAAATGCAGAGCACGGCGTTGGTTCTGGTCGGGGTCACTCGCTTCCGGCCGGCCTTGGGCGCCGGTCCCGGAACCATGCCCGACGGCGGCGTCCGAAAAGTGCCCCGGTAATTGGCCTTAACCACCGCTATTTAGCCCCGGGTGAATACACCCGGGGCACGATCCAGAGCGTCCAACCGCCACTCCCCGCCGTGTATTCACGGCGGGCTAAATGGTATTCACGGCGGGCTAAATGAAATAATCACACGTCCTCTTCGCTCGATCGCATCCAGTGGCGCCAGTGCCGGAAGTCTTCCATGCAGACGAGCAGCCCTTTGGCCACGGCCGTCAGGGGTTCGGCGGCGACGCGGACCGGCAGACCTGTCTGTTCGCCGATGAAGCGGTCGATCCGCTGCAGGAGCGCCCCGCCGCCGCAGAGGACCAGGCCGTTTTGGACCAGATCGGCCGCCAATTCGGGACTGCAATGATCCAACGCCGATTTGATCGCTTCGATGATGGTTTGCAGCGGGTCGGCGAGCGCTTGGCGGATTTCCTCGCTGGTAATCGTGGCGCGGCGGGGCAATCCGCTGACGGCGTCGATGCCGCTTAGTTCCACCGTCCGCTCCTCCTCCAGCGGATAGGCGTTGCCGACGTCGATCTTCAACCGTTCGGCGGTGGACGTTCCGATGCGGAGGCTGTAGTGGCGGCGCAAGTAATCGACGATGGCCTGGTCCATCCGGTCGCCGCCGGCTCGGATGGATTGTGCGGCCACGCTCTCGCCCATGCTCATCACGGCCACCTCGGTAGTGCCTCCACCGAGGCGGCAGACCATGCTGGCGGTCGGCTCGGCGATGGGCAATCCGACGCCGATCGAGGCGGCCTTCGCCTCGGGCATGATCCAGACCCGTCCGGCCCCGGCGCGATGGACGCTGTTGAAGACTGCCCGCTTCTCGACCGGGGTGATGCAGCCCGGAGTGCCAACCAACACCCTCGGGCGGAGCCGTCGGCCGGGACGCCGCGCCTTGCGGAGGAAATAGCGCAACATTGCCTCGCACAGCTCGAAATCGGCGATCACGCCGTCCCGCAACGGGCGAACCACCGAAATCCGCTCGGGCGTGCGGCCTTCCATCTGCTTGGCGAGGTGTCCGACCGCGCACCCGCCGGAGAGAATCTTGCCCTTGCCTTGCTGCACGGCGACCACCGAAGGCTCGTTGAGCACCAATCCTTCGCCGACCATGCAGATTACCGTGTTGGTCGTTCCCAGATCAACGGCCAGGTCGCAACGGAAGTGGTTCAGCAGGTTTTGGAGCATCCGTGCTCGGGGAGGGGTTAGGGATTAGGGATTAGGGATTAGAGATTAGGGATTGGAACGTGTAGCGGCGGGGCTTGCCCCGCGCGGGCCGATAGCACGATCTCCGACCGCCCCTGATTTCCGACCTCTGCTTCCCTCGCCATCACCATGGCCGGACCGCCCTTGAACTTGAAATCATAGCGGCCCATGTGGAGGCAGAGGAACAGAATGCCGAGCAACACGGCAATCAGCGAAATCACCAAGAGGACGGTATACATGTCCGCCTTTGGTTTGCGGTGTGAGACGGTGGGGCGAATGGGGGCCGACGTCTCGAGCGGGTTAGTCGATTTTGGAGTCGACACGATCACCCTCCATGACGTGGCTGTTCTGGAACTTCGGGTCGATCTTGCAAACGGACCGGTCCGGCGCGGTTTTTACCACTTCGATGCGTCCGACGTAGGTGCTCGATCCGCCCGAAACGCGATAGACATCGAGCCGATGACCCTTGCGAAGCCCGTCGTCGGAACCGATGGAGATTTCAACCAGGCCCGCGCCCGGAGTGGCGAGAACGACGCCGTCCACCCGCGGCGGCGTCTTGCTCTTATAGTCGCTTTTCTCGTCGATGTCGTGGTAGCGCAACGCCTCCCGCGCCTTGGCAAGGTCCTTGCTCACGTCTTCCGCCCGTTTGCGGAGTTGCTCCTTCTCGTTGACCGCCTGGTGCAACTCGTCGGTCAGCCGGACGACTTCCTTGAAATGGTCGTCGCGGTCCTGCTGGGATTGGAGGACTTCTTTCCGCAAGGCTTCGAGTTCCTTGCGATAATCGGCGGCGACCTTCTGCGTGGCGTTCATTGCCGCCACCGCGTCGCGTTTGGCCTTTTCCAAATCGGCGTACCCGGCCTCGAGGTTCCGCCGCTCCTTGAGCAACTCGTCTCGCTCGGTCACCAGCTTGGTCAGGGCCTGGATCTTGCTGACCTTCTCCGTCTCACGGTCTTTCAGGGCCTGCTCCCTTTGATTTTTCAAGTCCTCGTTGCGGGCCTTGGCATCGGCCAACTGAAACTTCAGACCGAGCTCCTTGCCGGGCTGCCCAAGAAGGGGAGAGTCGGGAGGAAGCACGACGACTTCCCGCCAGTTCCGCTGCACGGTGTAAACCGCCATGGCGAACGACATAAACACCATGCTCATTACAAAGATCAAGACGACGAAAATCTTGCCGACCAGGTTCATGCTCGATCTGCCTATGGAGAGGTTGTGTGCTACGGCGGGAAATCTACCTGTCAATCAACCCGCATCAATTATCTCTTTAGTATAACTTCGCCCAATTTCTCATGTCAACCAGATCGACCGCAAGTTGGGAAACGCGGGAGATTTAGGAACAAAAAAACGCCCCCGCGCAAGATTATGCGGGGGGGACATACCACCGCTACGACTGTTGCCGAACCAACTTGCCCGCTCGAAATCGCCCGAATAACCCTACCAAACCGAACAATACGCATCCCGTTAGGCACACTCCGGCGAACCGGTCGCCGTGTTTCAGATACCAACTGCCGCGGTGTTGGTCGAGGCGGGGGCGGGCGAGGATGACCTTCTTTTCACGCCGGGGGCCTTGTTCCCGGATGCGGCCGTCGCTGTCGATCCAGGCCGAAAAACCAGTGTTGGCGGCGATCAGCAGCGGTTTGCGGCACTCCACCGCGCGAAATACTCCGCAGATCAGATGCATGTCCAACTCGCTGGAGCCCCAAAACCAGCCGTCGTTGGTCAGATTTACCAGGATGTCTGGTTCCCGCCCCTCGGCCGCCAGGGTATTGACCTGCCGGCGGGTCACGTGCGGCAGCACGGTTTCAAAACAGATATTCGGCGATATGCGGCAGACGTTGTTGGGGCGGCAGTTGGACTGCCGCCCCGTCCCGGACGCCCCGGGGACGGCAGTGCAACTGCCGTCCCAACCGGCCTGGGAAGCGCGCAGCTCGAACGCCGCGGGCCGACGGCCCGCCGATATGCTGATCGGAAGCGGCGTCAGCCCTTGCAGCCAGGAGAAGCGATCCGCAAATGGCACGTACTCGCCGAACATCACCAGGTGCATCTTGTCGTAGCGGTCCAGCACCCGGCCGTCGCGGGCGACGTAGACGGCCGAGTTGAAGCAGCACTGCCGGTCGGCGGCGAAGTGGCGCCGGTCTATGCCGAGCAACAGCGGCGTGCCGAGTGCTTCGGCCATCCTCTTTATCGACAACGCACTATCTTCGGCGGCCCGATGAAGCCACCGGCGAAAATCCTCGTCGGTACCCTCGGCGTCCGCCGGCCGCCGGGTATCGGCGTCGAAGGTCACCAGCGGATCGAGAAACATGGTCTCGGGCCAAACGATCAGATCGACGTCGGGATGTTCCTCCACCGCCCGGCGCGAAAGATCAAAATATTCCTGGAATATGCGGTCTTTCATGCCGGGGTCGTGGCGCATTTCTATATCGATCGAGCCTTGAATCAGGGCGATTTTCGGGCCGGGAGCGGTAGTGTTCGCGGCGATGCGAACGTGTCCGTAGAGCAGGGCGGCGGCAATCGCGGCCGCGGCCGGCAGCAACGGCCGGAAGGCCCGGCGCCGGCCGTCGCTGGGAATAATTCTCGCCAGCGAGGCGGCCACGAACATCACCACGAAGCTCACTCCGTACATGCCGCCCAGGTCGCTCAGTTGGATCAGTGCGATCCAGCGATACTGGCTGTAGCCGAGGCTACCCATCGTCATGCCGGTCAACAGATGGGCGCGGGCCAATTCCAGCCCGGTCCAGACCACTGGAGCGGCCAATATGACGGGGACGCGAAGCCGATGAACCGCAACTCGAGCCAGCCCCACGAACGCCGGCAGATAGACGGCGAAGTACAGCGAGATGGCGACCCAGCCGATGCTGGTGGCCGGATGGGGCAAACGGAGCCAATGCAGGGCGGCCATCCAGAAGCAGAACCCGGCCGCCGCGAGCGCGGCGTAAGGCCGGCGGCCGTCGAGTTGCGGCCGTCGAATGAGCCATATCCAGGGTATCGGCGCGATCCAGGCCAGCGGCCATAAGTCCAGCGGGGGCAGCGCCGCCCAGAGCAGAACCGCTCCGGCCAAACCGAGCCGGAAAGTCGATCGAGGGAAATGAAGATGTGGAAATCGCGGCTGCACGTGACGTTTATTGGTTCTCGGATTTCATTGTCGAAATAGCCGACGTTCAATTCGCAACCGAACAAATCTTGCCCAGTCTACCCGGCCGCGTCCGCAAGGGCCAGAGCAGATGGCCTTTGAGGATCGGGTATGTTAAACTGAAAGAGTGTATCCAAAATATAGACAACCGTATTTAGCCCCGGGTGAAAACACCCGGGGCAAGCGGTGTTCGACGTTCAACCCGGCCCGCCGTGTATTCACGGCGGGCTAAATGAACAAATGAACAATTTTGGAATCGCTAAAGGTGGATAAGCCTGCTTTCCCAGACGGGGTATTCCGTGGTAGTCAGCGAATCGTCCGCCCGCCGCTACGCGCTCGATCCAGACGTTCGTTTGATGCTCGAAGTGCGCGGGGACAACGCCGCCGCGTTCGAGGAGTTGGTTGCCCGATACCAAGGCCGGTTGGTGACGCTGTTCAGGCACCTGGTGGGCAATCACGAGCAGGCCGAAGACCTGGCCCAGGAGGTGTTCCTTCGCGTGTACCGTGCCCGAGGCAGCTACCAGCCCGGGGCAAAGTTCTCCACGTGGCTGTTCACCATCGCCAACCACGCCGCGGCCAACGCCCTGCGCGACCGGTCGCGGCGGCGCGAGGTCACGCTTCGCTCGCGCGACAGCGGTCCGCTGGGGGCGCGGCCGCTGGACCGCATGTTGCAGGCCAGCAGCGGGCAGATGCCCGCCCGGCAGTTGGACAAGGCCGAGGCCCGCCAGATCGTGCGGATGGCGCTCGAGGCGCTCGGCGACCGGCAGCGGATGGCGGTCCTGCTCAGCAAGTTCGAGGGACTGAGCTACGCCGAGATCGCCGAGGTCATGGAGCTTTCACCCCAGGCGGTCAAGTCGCTGCTCTGGAGGGCCAGGGAGAACCTACGCGAAGTGCTGCAACCATACTTCGACCACGGCGCGACTCCGACGTGGGAGGCGGCCGACGACGATGAATAAAAAGCCTTCCAACACCCCGGCCCCGCTGGACGAGGAATTGGTCGCCTATCTCGACGGCGAACTGGACGCGGAAAACGGCCGCCGCGTCGAGACCCTGCTGGCCACGGACCCGAAACTGCGCCGCCGCCTCCAGTCGTTGGAGCGGACGTGGGACCTGCTGGACGAACTCGACACGGCGCCGGTGGGCGAGCCGTTCACGCACACCACCTTGGAAATGGTGGCCCTGGCCGGCCGCGAGGACGTCGAACGCGAGAAGAGCGAGGCGCCTCGGCGCCGACGACGGCGGCGGATGACGTTTAGCGTCTGTTTTTTCGCGGCCGCGGCCGCGGGCTTTGCCGCCGTTGCCATGTTCGTCCCCGACACGGACCGGCAATTGCTCGAAGACCTGCCCGTGCTGGAACGGTTCGACGAATACCGGCACGTCGAAAGCGTCGAGTTCCTTCGTTTGCTCCGCGACGAGGGGTTGTTCTCGGAAAAGGACGCCGATCCGCCCGAGGCGGACCTCGATTACTCGCCCGCGGAACGACACCGGCGCGTGGCGGGTATGGACTCCGACGAGAAGGAACTACTTCGGCTGGTCGAGGAGCGGTTCAACAACTTGACCCCGAACGAACGGCAGCGCATGCGGCAATTGCTCGAGGCATTGCGAAACGACGCGGACGCCGATCGGCTCCAAGCGATCATGCAACGCTACTGCGACTGGCTGAAAACGTTGTCTTCTTACAGTCGGGCCAGCCTGGCCGAACTGGATCCGAAGGATCGCGTCCAGTGGATCAAAAAACGGCTGCGGCTGGAACGGCTCAGGAAAAACGGCGGCCGGCTCGACGGCGACGACCTGATGAAGCTGCGGGAATGGGTCGTCGAGCACGCCGCCAAATACCAAAAGCAGTATCTCGAATCGTTGTCCGAAACGCAGAGAAAACGTCTTTCGGAACTCAACCCTCGAACGCGGCGGCGGGTGGTCTTCGAGCAGATGTTGCAGCAGTGGCGGGCGGACGACTCCAAAATACCGCTGCCGATGATGAACGACGAGGAAATGAAGCTGCTCCGCGAGCGGTTGAGTCCACGGGCGAAAAAGCGGCTGGAGGCCGTGCCGCCGGCGATGCAGTGGAAAATGGCGGCCGGATGGTTGTGGCAAGGGATGCGCCGTCCGGGATCGTTCAAGGACCCGCATAGCGCGCCGACCAAGGACGACGACGAACGGTTGGCCCGCTTCTTCGAGAAGGAACTCAGCGGCGAGCAGCGCGATCGACTGCTGGGGATGTCCGTCGAGGACATGCAGCGGGAGCTGCACCGCTTGTTCCTGATGCGTGCCAGGTCGCTGAAAGGGCCGCATCGTCGCCCCGAAGGATTCAATCGCGATAAATGGCCCTCGGCCGGGCATCCGGAACCGAAGAAGACGCCGAAGTAGCGTACATTTAGCCCCGGGTGAATACACCCGGGGTACGCTGTTTTCCACGTTCGAGCCGGCCCGCCGTGGAAACGCACTGCCGCGACGCTGCGTCGTCCCCCAACACCGACGCGGAGCGTCGGAACGAGGGGGTTCCCACGCAGAGCGTGGGAACCAGAAACTTTACTGCCTTCCGCCTTTTCCTCTTCGTTGATACTCGCGGCTGGCGGTTTCGAGGATCCGCCGTTCCTTGGCGGTGAGGCTGGCCTCGCCTTCACGGGAGATTTTTTCCAATAACCGATCCACTTCCTTGGTCATGTCCGATTCCACCTCTTTCTCGGGGCCGTGTACCTTCAGGCGGGGTTTTTTGCGGAAGAGGGACCGCAACCAACGGAAGCGACCTTCGGTGAGACGGGTCAGATTCCATCGTTGCTGGAAATAAATGAAAGCGAAGGCCGCGCCGGCCAAGTGCATCGAGTAAGCGACCTGATCTCCCCCGACTACTGCCCCGTAGATGTCATAAAGCACCACCAGTGCTCCCAACAGCCAAGCGGGCATGGGAATCACGAAAAACAGCAACAAGGTGCGGTGAGGGAAGTTCAGAGCGTAGAGGACCACCACGCCCGCGATCGCGCCCGACGCCCCATAAGCTGACCCCATGTCGGAGTCGCCGACGAGCTTGTTGGCCACGTTCCAAACCACCGCGGCGAAGACCACCATCGTCAGATAAAGACGCAGAAACTCCTTCGATCCGTAGCGTTCCTCTACGTCGCGCCCCAGGAAGAACAGCACGAGCATGTTGCCGAGGATATGCCCGAACATCACCGGCGAGTGGGTGAATCCGCATGTGATGTACTGCCACCAAAGCCAGGGTTTGGTGATCGTGTAGACGTGAACGGCCAGTTGATTGCTCAGCCAGCGGCCAACGGGAATATCCCCTAATACAGTCCTGACGATAATTTCCGGCGAGAACGCATCGGCCAGCCAGACGGCGACGTTCACCACGATCAGCGCAACGACGACCGACTGCGGCCTGAACGAAGAATAGATCGGCGCCGGCCGTGCCGGGCGGTAGTAATCGCGATCGTAGATGCCCACTCCGTTACGGCCTCCCCGATTCGGATCGGGCCATGGCTCGGGTGCGCCGGTCGATTCGCCGTGCGGCCTCCAATTGGGACTTGGCGATCTGGCCGGCCATGGCCCGGTTCCACTCGATAAATCGTTCGACGGCCGCCCGCATGGCGGCCGCCTTCTCCTGTAAAATCTTCAGGTGCGCGGCCACGACGTCGCGCTGGAGAAAGAATTTCGCGAGGTCTTCCGTTGCGGCGGAGATGTCCCTCTTGCACGCCTCTTCCTGCTCGCGACCCAGGGCCAACGCATCCTCGACGAGCTTCTTGTCGCGCGTGGCCGCCTCGATGGAATCCCGCAGCAAGGTTTGCTTTTCATATTCGGCGTTGAACAGCACGCTGTAGTCGAGCAACGGCCGGACGTATTTCCCGCCGACCACCCGCTCCCGCGGATCGTCCTCGGCGGCGGACTTGCCGTCCTTGAGATACTCCGACACGCGGGAGGCCGGAAACAACGACCGCTTCTGCTCGTCGCTCAGCGAGGCGAAGATATCCCGGTTGTCTTGCGGCATCAGTTCGTACAGCATCCAGGAATGTTTGGCCTTGGCGGCTTTGTCCAACTTGTCGATCTCGCGGTCCGTCAGCCTCTTCGTGGGCACGAGGGTCACTTGCTTGCCGACTGCTTTGGCGACGGCAAACTCACCGAGATAACGCCCCTTCTTCCGCGTGTCGGCCTCCTCGAAGGCATGGAGGACCGTCTTCTCGGCGATGCCGTGCGGGTCGGGTTTGTCGATGGTCACCGTGATCTCGGCCGTTCTGTCGTCGGGTTCCCGCTTGATGCTTGGGACGCATTTAAACCACGCCCTGCGGCGATCCACCAGCAGTTTGTGCAATTCGATCCGCAGTTGCCGGATGCCCGGCTCGACCGTCCCGTCCGCTTTCTCCACCCCCTCGATCAACTGCTCGTTTTCTTTCTCTAATTGCTTGATCTGCTCATGCAACCGAGCAGCCTCCCCGCTCCAACTTTCAGTGGTTTTCAGCATCCGCGCCGCCAGGTAAAAGAAGAACGGCGAAGCGAGGCAGATTAGCCCGACCAAAATCTTGTTCCAGATACTCATGTGCTGCTCCGGGGGATAGTCCCTGAACCTTGATGATAATCGGGGGGAAGCCGGGCGTCAAGTTTCCGCCACCTTCACCCAAGCCGTCCATTTTCCGATTTTCCCAGGGGAGAGAACCCCCGCCCCCCCCCTACAATCGGGATAATCGTTCAAGTCTGAACCGTTTACGGCCGAATGGTTTATGCGTGAACGATCACCAAGGCATCCTTGTCCCCAGCAGCCCGTTGAAAAAGTCGGTTTCCGAGAGTTCGGGTGCCACTGCTGGCTTGTCCAGCAGTGTTTTCCCGTGTGTTTCTCCCCGCACTGCTGGGCAAGCCAGCAGTGGCACCCTTTTTCAACGGGCTGCTGAATGGCTGGAAAGGGCCGAGCTGGTCCTCGTCCGGGCCAGGCGGCTCCGCGCGATGCTGCAAGAGCGGACCGCCGGAGAGGGGCTGAGCGAACCGGAGCTTGCGCTGCTTTGGGCATGCGCGGCCTCGCCGCCGGGCGGACGCGGTCAGCGCGAGTTGGCCGAGTTTCTGGCGGTCTCGCCGGCGCAGATCAGCGTGCTGGTCGAGCGTCTCGATAGGGCGGGGCTGCTGCAAGGCCGCCTCGCCCCCGGAGACCGCCGCCGCCGGCTGTGGGAACCAACCGCCGCCGGCACGGCCCTCTGGCGGTCGATCGCCGAAAGCTTCAGCGACTTGGAACTGCACCGGGAGGCCGCTTGATGTACCGACTTTGGAATACTGCCGGCAAGTCGCTGAATGGACGCGGAGCGTCCGGCTCTTTCGTTACGACGCGGAGCGTCGCAACGAGAAATCTTTCCCTCCGCCTTCCGCCCTCCGCCTTCCGCCTTCCTTCTCCCGCCCCTCGTCCCCCGTCCTGGCAGCGTTGGTGCCTGATCGCACTATTGGTGCTGATCCTCTCCGGCTGCACTCGGGCGCGGTATCGCCACCGGGCCGACAATGAGGTGTATGGACTGATCGGCTGCGCGATGGCCGATCCCCGCTGGGTGCTGAAGGACTACTCGATTACTCCGAGTCCCGAGTCGCGGATGTTCGACCCGGACAACCCGGACCGGCCTCCGATGCCGCCCGACGATCCCACCTCGGCGGAATTGATGCGTTGCGTGGACGGCAAGCGGGGCTGGCCGCACTGGTGCCGCAACGGTAGCACGCCTTGCGTGGAGAACCCCGCGTGGATGAACTACTTGCCGCGCGACGAGAACGGGGTGATGGTCCTCGACCGATCGACCGCGGTCCAAACGGCGCTGTTGAACTCGCGCGAGTATCAGTCGGAACTCGAGCAGTTGTACCTCTCGGCGTTGGACGTCACGTTTCAGCGGTTCCGGTTCGACGCCCAGTTTTTCGGCGTGAACTCGACCTTTTTCACGGCCGACGGCCCGGACCGGTTCGGCGTCGGCGGCCAAAGCAGCAGTCTGTTGGAGGAAGACAACTCGCTCGAAGTGCGGAAACTCACCGCCACCGGGGGCGAAATTATCGCGGGCATCGCCAATTCGCTCGTTTGGCAATTCGCCGGTCCGGACGAGTACACGGCCACGACGCTGTTGGACTTTTCGATGGTGCAGCCGTTGCTGCGGGCGGGCGGCCGCGCCGTGGTCATGGAAAACCTCACCGACTCGGAACGCGCACTGCTGGCGAACGTCCGTCAAATGGAGCGATTCCGGCACGGCTTCTACGCCCAGATCGTGGCCGGGAGCAGTCCGGGAGCGGGTCCGGCACGCGGCGGGCTGGGACTCGATGCCCTGCAACCCGCGCTCCCAGGCGGCGCCGGAGGGATCTTCGACCTGATGGAGACCAAGGTGCGCATCAACAATCAGCGGTCGAACGTGGCAGGGCTACGCGACAGCCTCGACCAATTCGAGGCCTTCTATGATGCCGAACGGATCGACAAACTCCAGGTCGATCAGACCCGGCAGACGCTGTATCACGCCCAAATCCAGTTGGCCTCGCTGAAACAGGACTACCAAGACGGCTTGGACGGGTACAAGATATCGCTGGGCCTGCCGCCGTCGCTGGACGTGCGGATCGACGATCCGTTGTTGGACCCTTTTGAATTGATAGACGAAAAGACCGTGGCCGCACAAGAGATGGTGGCCGCGTTGCTGGTCAAGCTGCGCGATCCGGACGCGCCGTTTACGGCCGAAGACACCGCCGACGCACTCGACGTACTGCCGCGCGACTGCCGCGCGGTGCTGGAGATCATGGAACGCGACCTCCGGCGTTTGGACGAGGCGGTCCCGGCGCGGCGCAATTTCCTCAAGCTCCTCGTCAACCGGCCGGAGCTAAGAAACGGCGACGTCGATCCCAGCGCGGCCGACCTGAAGTATTTCGAGCGGCGGTTGGCGAAAATCCGCGACGACTTCGTCAAGCAACAAGCGAGCATGCGCGCCGCGCTCGACGAATATGAGCAATTCGCCCGCGCGAGCAAGGAGCGAGCGGCGGTGGGGCCTGACGACCGCGAAACCGGACCGCCGGAAACGAAAGGACTCATGGACTTCCTGACGCGGTTTTCGGACGAATTGGCCGAACTTTCGCTGACCCAGGCCCGCTGCCGCGTCGAGACCGCCACCTTGACGCCGGTGGACCTCGCTCCCGACGAGGCGTTGGAAATCGCCCGGCGGAACCGTCTCGATTGGATGAACGCCCGCGCGGCGCTGGTCGATTCCTGGCGGCGGATCGAGGTCTCCGCCAACGCGCTGCGGAGCGACCTGGACGTTACCTTCAGCGGCGACATCAACACCCTGGGCAACAACCCCATCCGCTTCCGAGGCACCACCGGCCGGTTGCGCGTCGGGCTGCAATTCGACCCGCCTCTGACCCGCCTGGCCGAGCGAAATCTATACCGCGAGTCGCTGATCGACTATCAGCGGGCACGTCGCCGGTATTACGCCTATGAAGACCGCGTCAGCCAATCGCTGCGCGACATTCTGCGGACGATCAATCGGTATCAACTCGACTTCGAGCTGCGGCGGGCGGCCGTCCACGTGGCCATCAGCCAGGTCGACGTGATGCAACTCCGCTTGCAGCGTCCGCCGGAACCGGGCAAGCCGAACGTCTTCGGCGACACCACCGCCCGCGACCTCGTCGGGGCCCTCTCCGGCCTGCTTTCGTCGCAAAACTCATTCCTTTCGGCGTGGGTCGATTACGAAGTGCAACGGTTGAATCTCGACTTCGACCTGGGCACGATGCAACTGGACGCCCGAGGCGAATGGATCGATCCCGGGCCGATCCGGTTCGATCGCTACTTATCGTCGGAAGCGGACGCTCCGGCCGCCGGGCGGACCGAGGAAATCCCCACTCCCGACGCCATGCCGATCCCCGAGGCGCTGCCGTCGCCGTAGGCCCGTTGCAGGACGGATTTCCTAATCCGTCCCGTTGATGGACGGATTAGGAAATCCGTCCCACGGGATTCGACATTTCGTGCGTGTCGGTCTAATACGGAATGTAGCGCAGCGGCACGGGCGTGAAGCCGACCAGGATGAACGCCAAGGTCAGCCAGCCGAGAATGATCCGTCCGATACCCAACGGCTCGTTGTCGTCGGCGGTGGGCGGATGGATCGGGCCGATCAGAAACAACAGGAACAACATCAGCGCCCAGTGGCCCAAGGATTCCCAATTCCAGACGACCACGAAAACGGCGCCCATCAACAGCCCAACGGCGACTTTTCGCGCCTTGCGGCGCAACAGAGCGTACAGAATGTGTCCGCCATCGAGTTGGCCGATGGGGATCAGGTTCAACGACGTGACCAACAGCCCGACCCAACCGGCAAACGCCATCGGGGACAACTTGATCTCCTGGCCGAAGGGAATGGAACCGTGGATCGAGGTCGCCAAATAATGCACCAACGGCGGGTAGCCGAAAAGGAAATTGTCTCGCGACGGAACGCCGTACGTCGAGTTCTGTAGTCCTATGACCAGAAAGATGAACGTGGGGACAAGCCCTGCCAGTGGTCCGCTGATGCCGATGTCGAACAACGCCCGGCGTCCGCCCACGCGCGGCTCCATGAAAATCACCGCGCCGAAAGTCCCGATCGGCGGGAAGGGCATGGGAATGAAGTACGGCAGGCTGGCGTGGACCCCGTAGCGCCGGGCCTGAAGGAAGTGGCCCATCTCGTGGCACAGCAGAATGGTCATCACCGGGACGGCGTAGCGCAGTCCGGCCGCGAAGGCGGCGAACAAACCGCTGCCGTCGCCGCCGATCTGCGTGCCCGCCAGCAGCGTGCTCAGGCAGGTGGCCACGAACAACATCGCGGGCAACCGCCAGCGGCGTTGCGGCCGCACCGGGTGGACCTCGCGCCATTGCCCCGGCCCGACCGGCTCCATATCGACAATCTCGGCCTGGATGATCTCCGGCTCGCCGTCCATCTCGTTGTGCTTTGAATCATCCATCTCCTGCATTTTAGCTTGTCGGAAATCACAGACAAGGCGAAATCGCATACTCGCCGGACCGCTTGCCTGATGCGGCGTGGAATTGCATACTAACATCGGAAGAGGGATTAGGAATTAGGGATTAGGGATTAGGGATTGGAAACGCCCCGCGACTGCGGTCGCGGGGGGAGTGTTTAGCCGCCGCGTCCACGCGGCGATTAGTAGGCGTTCAGAAAATCTTTTTCGATCAATAAACCGCTTGCGGTTTCGCAACTCGCACCGGCCAACTCACCGCGGGAGGATATTGCCCATGCTCGATCGCATCTTCAAGCTCTCGGAAAACAACACCAACGTGCGGACCGAACTGCTGGCCGGGCTGACCACCTTCCTGACGATGGCCTACATCATCGTCGTCCAGCCGATGGTGCTGACCGGCAAGTTGTCCGACGGCGGCGCGACGGGCATGGACTTCGGCGCCGTAATGACGGCCACCTGCATCGCCGCCGCGCTGGCCTCGGCGATCATGGGCCTCTACGGCCGATACCCGATCGCACAAGCGCCCGGCATGGGCGAGAACTTCTTCTTCGTCGGCTGCATGTTGCCCGCCGCCGGCGTGATGATCGCCGCGCAAGTCAAGACCGGACAGATCGAAGCCAATTCGACCACCGCCTGGCAGATCGGACTCGGCGTGGTCTTCTACTCGGGCGTGCTCTTCCTGCTGCTCTCGATGCTCGGTGTGCGCGAAAAACTGATGGAGGCCATCAGCCCCAGCATGAGAAACGGCATTGCCATCGGCATCGGGCTGTTCATCGTTCTGATTGGAATGGACAGCGCCGGCCTGTTGCTGAAAGACCCCAACACCGGCTGGAAGCTGAACGCCCGGTTCGACTCGCCCGACCTGGTCGTGTTCTTTTTCGGACTGTTGGCCACGGCCGCGCTTCATGCACGGCGCATCCGCGGTTCGATCATTCTGGGCATCATCGCGGCCACGTTGTTCTCGGCGGCCTTGAAGTACGGGCTGCCGTGCCTGGGCGAGCGCGTGATGAACTCGCCCCTGGTAAAAGACTCGATGCTGCTGAACAACTTCATGCTTGCCGACAGGATCGTCTCCACTCCGCCCTCGATCGAACCGACCTTTTTCAAGATGGACCTCGTCGGGGCATTGTCCTGGGCAATGGCGCCGTTCATCCTGATCTTCCTGTTCATGGTACTCTTCGACACCCTCGGCACGCTGATCGGCGTGGCCGAGCAGGCGGGGCTGATCCGCGACAACCGCCTGCCGCGGGCCAAACAGGCCCTGATGTCCGACGCCCTGGGCACCGTGGCCGGCGCGGCCTTGGGCACCAGCACCGTCACCAGCTTCATCGAAAGCGCCTCGGGGGTCGAGCAAGGAGGCCGCACCGGGCTGACCGCCCTCTGCGCCGCGGCGATGTTCATTTTAGCGTTGTTTTTCAGCCCGATCATCGACATGGTGGGCAGCTATCGCCCGATCACCGCCCCGGCGCTGATTGTCGTGGGCACGATGATGATGCGGAACGTCTCGAAGATCGACTGGAACAACTACGCCGAGAGCCTGCCGACGCTGCTGATTATCGCCGGCATCCCCTTGACCTTCTCGATTGCCGACGGATTGGCGTTGGGGTTCATCGCCTATCCGCTTGTGAAGCTGCTCTCGGGCCAAGGCCGCGACGTGAAGTGGCTGATGTACGTGATGGCCGTGGTGTTGGTGGCGTATTTTGTCGCGGTTCGCGTGCAGACACCATAGAAGCGTCAATACTCTCGCTTCGTGATGATGCCCGGCTGGGGCACGGGATACTTGCCGTCGGGCCCGACCGGCAGGGGCGAGGGAGAATCCATCGTCAGCTTATCCACGGTGGGAGCGAACTCGTGCTCGTGGTTGAGAATTTGGTCGTACGTGACGACCTGGCCGGTGTGTGCGGCCATCCGTCCCATCGAGGAGACCAGGCTGGCTTCGGCGCCTCGCCGCGCCTCGTTGAAGGGCTTGTCCCGGCGGATGGCGTCGATCAGGTGGTCCCACTCGTACTGGTAGAATTTCGTGGGTTGCGAGGATTTCCATGCGATATCGGCGTGGTTGGGGTTCTGCCCCTTGAAGATACGGCTGTCGCAGATGGACGCGAGGCCCTTGGTTCCATGAGCATAGCTGGCGGTCTGCTCGTGGCATCCGAGGATGCATCGGCCATTGAGAAAGAGTTTCGTGCCGTCGGCAAACGTGTACTCGACGGAGTAATTGTCGAAGTTCTGATCGACGGAGTTGCCGCGATAGTGGCGGCCGCCGCTGGCTTGGGCCTCGACCGGCCAGGCGTTCTTCATCCAACAGCACTCATCGACGCTGTGGATGTAGAAGTCGCTGTAGCAGCCGCCGCTGGCCCAAAGGAAACTGTGGAACCGGCGGATTTGGTAAAGAAGCTCGGTGATGCCCTGCGGCTTTGGATCGGACGCGAAGGAGGCAATAGGCCCGTGCATTCGGTATGTCCTCATGGCGATGATCTCGCCGATCTCACCCGCCCGAATCCGCTCGTGAAGCTCCGCGCGGGCCTTGCAGTGGCGAAACATGAGTCCCACGCCCACTTTGAGTCCCTGCTTCGTGGATTCCTCGGCCAGCGCCAGCATCTTGCGGGTGGTTGGACCATCAACGGTGGTCGGCTTCTCCATGAAAACGTTCAGTCCCTTCTGGATGGCGTAGCCGAAGTGGACCCAGCGGAATGCCGGCGGCGTGGCGAAGATCGCCACGTCGCCGGGCGCCAGACAATCCATCGCCTTTTGGTAGGCGTCGAAGCCGATGAACCGGCGGTCCTGGGGCACGTCGACCTTGCCGCCGCACGTCTTCTTGAGAGCTACGAGGCGGCCCGCCAGCCGGTGCGGGAAGATATCGGCCATTGCCACCAGTTCGATCGGACCATTTTGGACGGACAGGGCGTCGGCGGCCGCGCCGGCGCCCCGGCCGCCGCAGCCGATCAGGGCCACCCGGATCGTGTTGTTCTCGGCGGCGTGGACGCGCGGAACGGCGATGCCCGTCAGGGCCGAGGCGGCGGCGATCCGGCCGGTGCTCTTCAGAAACTCGCGACGCGTTGCGGAGCGTTTTTTGGGATCCATTTTTCTGCTCATTGAGGAAAGGGTGGGATCCATTTTTCTGCTCATTGAGGAAAGGGTAGGAAGGGGTCGGCCCTTAGATTCTAGCGGCGGCAAGATGATTTGGCAAGTGCCAAGTTTTTCAATCGCCGGACACTAAAATCCAAGGACTAACCCTTTCTACTACCCAGGCCGCCAGGGAGCCTGCGCCGTCGTTCAGCGCTTCTTGCCGTCTATCGTCAGCCCGTCCTTGCGATTGCACAGGCGGCGGTGGGTCTCGAACTCGATCGAGTAGTTGATCATCTGCACCGAGCCGTCGCAGAAGGCCATCTGGAAACCGACGGCGTGCGCGCTGCCGAAAGAACCGTGGCTCAGGTAGCCTGGGGTATCCGGCAATGGCGGCCAGAAGCTCGTGGGCGACAATCCACTCCAACGCGAGATGTCCGCGTTCTCGCCCGTCAGCGCCATCTCGTTGTCGCCTGGGTCCGTGCCGGTCGCATAGCAGTCGGCCATGATGTTCTTCTCGCCCAGAAGGTACGTGTTGCTGGTCCCGTCCGTCACGTCGGCTATTTTGATCAGGCTGCCGCAGTACACGACGCCCGTGGCCGCTCGGGCGACGTTGGCGAAGGTACCCTTCGCGTTGGACGTCATTTGCCCCGGGGGGTTCTCGACTTCCTCGATGCTGGCCGGCCCGGCCTCGTTGTGGTATTGCCATAGCGCCGGTTGGGGGGCCGCCGCGTTGGTGTAAGTATCGCCGCCGTTGGCCGCGTAGTCGTTGCGTCCGACCACCGATGGCGGCTCACTGCAGTTGAACGGCGTCCAGCCCCCCACCCAGGGGTAGCTGATCGCCCGCCGCCGCGTGGGACAGTAGAGTACGCCGAGCGGCACGGATATCCGTTGGACGTGGGCGGCATACTTCTGCGCTTGCGGCAGCCCGGCGCCCATATCGTGCAGCGATTGCTGCTCGATGAAGGGCAGGACGTTGTAGATCCATCCGCCCGGCTGACGCCAGTCGGTCCCCCGGTCGGCGTCGCCGGTCCAGGCGTACCCCCAGCCGCCGGTGGGAAAACGCTTATAGACCTCTTCGTGGTTCAGGCAGCCCAGGGCGAGTTGCTTCAGGTTATTTTTGCACTGCAACTGCCGGGCCGCCTCGCGGGCCGCCTGCACCGCCGGCAACAACAACGCGATCAGAATACCGATGATCGTAATGACGACCAAGAGTTCCACGAGGGTAAAACCGTGATATTTTCGCATGGCGGGTTACTCCAACATTGTTGGCAGCATCGGAATCTTCGCTTCCGGGGGATTTAATTGGATCACGTAGTTGCCGCGCCAGACGATGCGGTAGCGGCGGCCGGCAAATTGCTCGTTGGTCACACGCTCTTCGAGAGGGAACCGGACTTGGATTCTGGCGCCGGACGCAAGCCGGCCAAGTGTCAGGTAGTGGCCGGTCGAGGCGAGGCGGTCGGCGACCGCCACGGGGCGGTCGTCTACCTCGATCGACAGTTGTTGCGGCGTCAGCCAGGCCGGTACGCGAATCAGCACGTCGGCCGGTTGACGCAGTACGATCTCGGACTGGCCGGACTGCGGCTGCCGCGTTGTCATTACCGCCTGCGGGGATTGGCGGTTGAGAAAATAGTTGATTCGCAGTCGTCCGTCGTCGAAGGTCATCGCGTCGCGCCAACCCGTGTAGAGCGCGATGACGCCGGAATACATGCAGCAACCGCCGACGACCAGAACGTCCTCGCCGTCGCGATGCCACACCAAGTCGTTGTGCTGGATCACGGCGGGCATCAGCCCATCGAAGACTTGTGCGGCCGCCAGTTGCTCTTCCACGTCGGCGCCGTTGCGGCGGTAGAACTCGGCCAGGCGGCTTCGGAACTTGGGGGTGAGGTGGATTTGGCTCCGGGCAACCACGTTCACGAGCATCGCCTCAACGTCGTCGTGGAGGTTCGCCCAATCGCGGAACTCCGGATCCAACGGCGAGCAAGAGGCCAGGGTCTCTGCCAGCTCTATCATGTCGGCCACGCAACAGGTTTCGTGGATATCGCGACCCGGCCGCTCTGGCATCCAGCCCATCCGAGTGCCCCGGCCAGGATTCGACGGGGCGAGAATCCAATCGTAACTGGTGCGAACGCGGCGCAAGTAACGCTTGGCCTCGTCGAGCCGGCCTTCAACGGCCAAGTAGCGGCCGAGTTCCGCAACGCCTATCAGCGTGGTGGTCTTGCAGTGAAAATGTTTGATGAACGATCCATCCTCGGCGATCTGAAAAACGCGGCGGCGGTCCGGCGGGACATTGTCTCCGGCGTGCCCGCCCATGACGCAGTTGGCATAGCGGACCGCCAAGTCGAGAATCTTGGGATTTCTGGTCAGTTCGGCGTATTCCACCAGGGGTTCGATGGATAGACCCCCGCGAAGATTATCTCCGGCCGAGAAGGCGGGGCCGGGTTGGTCGTTGGTGAACGTATCGGAGGGCCACGCCAGCCAAGGCCCCCAGGCCGGATCGACGCCGCGGAGCGTGGCGAATCGCTCCAGCCCGCGGATCATCCGTTCCACCAGCGGCGTGATCCGCGCTCGATCTTCGGGCCGCGTCTTGTACCACTGCACCAGCGCGCGGAGCGTGCGGCTCTGGTCCCAGATTTGGTAGCGATAGGTCTTGCCGGCCGGATCGACCTCGTAGTACACTAGGCCGGTTTCGGGATGCAAGAGCGACAAAAGATACTCGCGTTGGCCGCGTTCCACCTCGTGCCCGGTCGTCGCGTCGCCGGTCATTTCGCGCAGCGCATCCCAGGAGAGCACGGCCCGGCCGGTGCAATCGCCCAGGTCCCAATTGTCGTGTTTGCGTTTGACGGTGGGGAGAAGCGCGCAGTCGAACACCGTCCGATAATAGCCCTCCTTGCCGTCGAGCCGTCTGGGCGCCTTGGTCATAAAGCCCTCCAGCGCCCAACGGGCTTGCACCGCCGGCTCGAACGAGCGCGGCTTCTGCACCGCCTCTTGACACCGCGGAGCGTCCCGTTTGGCATCCGCCTGTTTCTTCGCGGCCGCCTGCACCGCCGGAAGCAACAGCGCGATCAATACGCCGATGATCGTGATGACGGCTATAAGCTCCACAAGCGTAAACGCGCGAGGGGAGAGGGGAGAGGGTGGAGGGGAGAGGAGAGGGAAACGCCCCCGGACTGCGGTTCGGGGGGCGACGTTCAGCCGGCGGAAGCGGTCGTTGCGGGCGGCTTGTAACGCACGGGTTGGTGACGTAGAATGATACATATGATTAGACATCGAGTATACGTGGACACGTCGGTTATCGGCGGGTGCGAGGACTCCGAGTTCTCGCCCAAGAGTCTGGATTTTTTCGGCCAAGTGCGACAAGGCCGTTATCTCGTGCTGGTGTCCGAACTGACGTATTACGAACTGCGGAAGGCCCCCGAAGCCGTGCGCCGGCATCTCGACGGTTTGCCGGAGGACTGCGTTGCGGAGATTCCGATCGACGCCGAGGTGGACGCACTGGCCCAGGCGTACATCGACGCGGGCGCATTGTCCGCCTCGCGGCGAGCGGACGCCACGCACGTCGCCGCCGCCGCGGTCGCCCGCGCCGACCTGATACTGAGTTGGAACTTTCAGCATATCGTCAACCTCGACCGGATTCACAAATTCAAAGGCGTCAACATTCAGAACGGCTACCCGGCAGTCGAAATCCATAGTCCGATGGAGCTAAGCCATGACGACCAAGAATAAGACCTATGATTGCGTGGAGATGAAGAACCGGATACAGGCCGAGATTCAGGCGGAGTACGAGGTCCATCGAAGCGAATTCCCTTCCTTTGTCGAGTTTATCAAAGCCGCGTCGGACAAGTCGGACTACGCGCGGGCGATGCACCGCAAGTTCGGCGCCTCCAAGCCCCTTGCCGGCGCGCAGTCCTCTGGTTAGCTAGTGACGGCGGATTTTGGACGGTGGACGCGCCCATCCGGACACATCCACCATCCGCCATCCAACATTCTGCCTCTCGTTCCCACGCTCCGCGTGGGAACGAGCGACCGACGACGCTCCGCGTCGGTGTATGCCCGAATCACCAACGCAGAGCGTTGGAAAACGGGGGTTCCCACGCAGAGCATGGGAACCAGGAAAACAACATGTTGGGGTGGCAGTTCAACTACCACCCCAACGATTTATCTCCGCTTCCTCCATGCGTAGCACAGCAGGCCGATCAGCCCGGTGGCCAACAGCGCAAGCGTCCCCGGCTCGGGGACCAGCGTGACGCTGTCGATATACGCGTCATTACTTCCGTTGCCGCTAACGGCGCTAGTAATCTTGAAAGTAGCGGTTGTACTTTCCGAGGTGGTGAAGCTGTAGCGCTGTAGCGTCCAGCTCAATTTTGTGGGGCTTCCGGGGGCCGTCAGTGTCAGGGTGGCGGTTCCCGAGCCGCCGAAAATCCCGCCGCCCGCAAGCACCTCCACCCCCGTTACCGTCCCCGAGGCAACGGCAATAGACGACTCGAGCTGCGATACCACGTCGTTACGTTTTGACGTATAGTAGTCGACGATGTAGGTGGTCCCGGCGGATACCGCGAAATCCTGCGACGAGATCCAGCGATTACTACATAACAGGTATTTGTCCCCATCCTGCGGATTGAATTCGCCCCAGGCCGACGACGCATACCAGTCAAAATTGGACGGATCACCCCACGCCCAATCAACAATATCGACCTGTTGCACGGTCGGGGTTGCAAGCCCGCCACCGCCAATGGCCATGCCGTTTTCAAAACTTCCATTCGAGATCAAACCGGCGGAACACGGGGCGACGCACGCCCAGCCGACGATCGCGAGAATTGCCGCCATCACAGTAACATACTTTAGCGTTGACATTGGAAAAACCCTTTCGAGACATGAAAGTTACCTGAACCGTAGAAAAAAACTTACTAAAGTTACCGATTGTCCGTTCCGACGCGGAGCGTGGGAACGAGAACACATTTCCTGGTTCCCACGCTCTGCGTGGGAACCCACGTTTTCCGACGCTCTGCGTCGGCGAGCGAAACAACCGCCGACGCGGAGTAGTAGGGCGGGACAAGCGAAGCGACGTCCCACCATCAAAAATTGTAGAACCGTTTTGGTGGGACATCGCTTCGCTTGTCCCACCCTACGATCTACTATGGCCCATTCATGGAACTACCCTCCTTTCTTTTCGGAGACGACCGACCCGCTCAGTTCGACGCGCAACCCCATGGGGCTTGAATCGCTGAGGGCCCAGAGTGGCCTCACGACGGAGTAGTACACCTCCATCACGTCGTTGTACACGTCGATCTCCAGCGTGTTCGTGCCTGGGACGAAGCCCTTGGCGGCGGAGAACTCACTAAACTGGTCAAAGAAGCAGTCGCCGTGTTCGGGCACGTCCAGTTGCTTGCCGTTCAGCCGGATTGCCATGACGTGGTTGTCGGCAATGAAGCGGCCCCGCAGCACGGCCGTGCCGGGCAGCGCGTCGGTGAACTCGAACGTCGTGCGGAAGGTGTAGGTAACGTTGTTGGGGAGAATGGGCGGGCCGTCGGCCGTCGAAATCCATTGCGATTGTTCCGGTTTGCCCGCCGGCCCGAGGGCAGCCGTGACCACGGCGGGCTGCGGCTGGAAGTCCGGGGCGTCGCTGCGGGCCACAAGCTGCCAGTGCGGGTCTTCGTCCCCCTCCTTCAACCCAATGCCCGTGTTGAACAGCTTGATCGGCACCCACTTGGGCATCCGGCGGACGAACGCGGGGGTGGCACTGCCGGCTTGTCCAGCAGTGTTCTCCGTTGCTTCGCCCACTGCTGGGCGAGCCAGCAGTGCCACCCGACCGTGTTGCACCCGCGCCGATTCGTTCTCGCCCAGAACCACCTCACGCCCACTGCTGGGCAAGCCGGCAGTGCCACCCAACACCAGCACCTTCACCGAGCCGCGGAAGACGCGCGACGTGGTGGTTCCCCCCTCACTCACTTCCACGCCGAACTCGGTGCCCAGGTCGGTTACAAGGGCGGTGGGAGTGCGGATGGAAAACAAGGGATTAGGGATTAGGGATTGGGGATTAGAATTAGTGGCTAGTGGTTGGTGGCTAGTGGTTAGTGAAGCAGACCTTGAACCTTGAACCTTGGACCTTGAACCTTTTCCTTCAAC
>JAHIKV010000128.1 GCA_018897395.1 Planctomycetota bacterium
CGTCTCTTTATGTTCCTTTTGGATCACACGATCGTGAACGTAGCCGTGTCGCGGCAAAGCCAAGTAGCTGTTCAACCCATCGGTCCGAATGGTGCTAGTGGTCTGTCCATCTCGACTTTACACGTTGGGTGCCACTGCTGGACAAGCCAGCAGTGGCACCCAACGTGTAAAGTCGAGATGGACAGACCACTAGCGGAGCATGATCGCCTTGCCCAAGGGGCGAAGGATGTGCTCGATCACGTAATTGTCGATCGTCTCGTGGCACAGTTCGCAGAGCCGGTCTAGCGTCTCGACGAAGGTCTTGTCGGGATCGAGGCTGCCGTACTGCCGGGCGGTGACGTAGACGCTGAGCTGTTCCTCGGGGTAGTCGCCCATGCGGACCTGATAGGCGTTGGTCCGGGTCTCGACGCTGACGCGGAGTTGCAGGCGGCAATCCTCGTCAACGGCGATCGTGACCGACGGCTCGTAGTTGATTACCTTCGCCCCGGCATCCTCGACGATCGGCTCCATCGACGGGCTGACGCCCAACACTTCGGCCATGAGTTGATTGTGGTTGCCCCGATACGTAAAATCGAAGCCGAACAGCAGGTCTAGGGCCTCGCAGTCCAGCGGGCTTACCGAGAGCATGTAGGGGGCCAATTCGAGGATCAACTTGTGCTGGGCCATTACCCCTTCGATGTTTTCGGGATTGACCTGGCCAGAGCATACGCGGCGCGGCTCGATCGTACACCAGCGATAGCTTCCTTGGTCTTTGTCTTCTTCGAGGATGAAGTCGCCCCGTTCGCGGCAGTAGAAGTTGCGCATCGTCGGGTAGGTTTTCTGCACCCGCTCGAAGAAGTGCAGGACCGTCTCGCGGTTGGCGGGCAGCTCCATCTCCGTGCCGAGATTCACGTTGACGTAAAAATCGTCGCACAATGACGCATAACGGTTCATTTTATACCTTGCACGGGAAATAGTGATTCATTTTTTCCGATGGCAAAAAACATTCCACTTCAAGCCGCGTGAAGTATAGAGAGGCCCTTTCGGTCCCAAACGTTGATCCATCGGCCGGAAAAAGGAAATTACGGCTTGGGACACCCCAAGTATAGCAGCCAGGGGAACATTATTGTAGGAGGCAACTCCAATCGCCGATTATTGCCTGGACTTATCGGAAAAATCGGCGACTGGAGTCGCGTCCTATAATTTGGGGGTGGTTGGGATTGCCGCTGCCGCATGTCAAAGGTATCGCCATGACCGCCCATAAACGAGCGAAAAAGTCCACCCTGCGACTGTCGATTTTTTCCAGCAATTTGGGGTGGATGGCTCTCGTCACCGCCGGAGAAACCGTCCGGCAACTCACGTTTGGACACTCCTCGCCCTCGGCGGCCAAAAGGGGAATCGAGCCGGAATTGCTGGCAGCGGCGGAATTCGTCGAGTCGGAAACGCCGCTGACCCGCCGTCTGCGGGCTTACGCGTCGGGCAATTCCGACTCGTTCCGCGAGGTGGCCGTCGATCTCGGCCGGCTCAGCCGCTTTCAACGGCGGGTGCTGGAACAGTGCCGGCGTATTCCCCTCGGCAGCACGGTGAGCTATTCCGAACTGGCGGCCAGGGCGGGATTTCCGCGTGCCGCCCGCGCCGTGGGCAACTGCATGGCGGCCAACCGCGTCCCACTCATCATCCCCTGCCACAGGGTGGTTCGATCCGACGGGCGGATCGGACCCTACTCCGCTCCGGGCGGGACGGCGATGAAGCGCCGGCTCTTAGCGCTCGAGTCGCAGAAATTGGCCTAGTGGTCCACCAAGTGGAAACTGATAGGTTGGCTCGTTGGGTGCCACTGGCTCTGCCAGTGATGCATCGAGGCAAGCACTGGCAGAGCCAGTGGCACCCAACCTGCGCTCGGGTCGCGTAAATTGGCCTAGAATCTTGTAGCGGTTTTGGGCACAATGCCGCACCTTTGATAGGGGTAGGGAAGGCCGATTGAGTTCGGCCTCCCCTCCCTCCGAACCGGACGTGCGGATTTCCCGCATCCGGCTCTCCGGTTAGTGGTATTACCTCCAAGAGGATTGATGAACCGAG
>JAHIKV010000129.1 GCA_018897395.1 Planctomycetota bacterium
AGTCATCTCGGCATCGAGTTCGGGCGGAATCGTCAGTGGATTTGGTTGAGTGGACGACATAGTGTAAGTCGTCCCAGAAAATCCCGTTTGTGTCCAGATCAGTTTTTCGATAAATTACACACCAGGGTGTGAACGGTTACGTGTCCCCCACACCCATGCGGCGAACGTGTAACTCTGCGTTGTGGAGGTCAGCCCCGTAACGTCGATGTACGTTGCAGCCGAGGCCGAGAGATCAAAGCCAAGAGCAACCTTTGCGGAAATTGACAGCGTACTCGTGTTCGACGAAGCCGTGCCGTCGTGGCCGTTGCCGCTGGCGTCAGCCACCACCGTGTTGGCCGCGTTGTCGTTCAGTTTGTAGTGGGCCGACAGAGACATTATCCACACCTGTTCTTTCAACTGAACAGAAAATAAACAGAGGATGAGGGGCGGACGGTCCGCCCCTCGCCCCTACTGCGATCAGCTTCCGGCACCGGTGCTTTTGACGACGTACCGCGGATTGATGACCGCCGCGGCGCCGCGCTCGCTGGCCTTGAAGCGCAGCACGATGTCCTGGTTGAACTCGGCCTCGCTGTTCGGCGGCGATTGGGCTACCGTGATCGGCCAGTTCTCCATGTAGGCGAAGGCCTTGCGGAAATCGCCGATGAACCAATACTTCTTGGCGTCGCCGGCGGCGTATCCGGCGGCCAGCATCCGGCGGTAGGCCAGCCGGCTTTCGGTCACCGTGTAGTTGCCCAGCGGGTTGGCGGCCGTGGTGGTCGTCGCTCCGCTGCCGGTCGAGTAAGTGATCTCGGCCGTGTTGAAGATGCGGTGCGCGGCGTGGCGATAGGCCGGCATCACCAGCACGGTGATCGCCTGGATCAACACCGGCTCGCCGGTGTTCGGGTCGAGGATGTCGGCGAACAGTTGTTCGGCGGCGTCCACGTCGGTCCAATCGACCAACTCCTCGGTCATCTGGTTGATCCAGTCTCCGTCGGGGGCCACGCCGGTGCCGGCGTTGCTATAAGTGTTGTAGGCGGCGCCCTTCCACTTGTAGTTGTTCGTCGCGCCGATCAACAGGTCCAGGAGCCGCTTTTCCTTGTTCAGGCCCAACACTTCGCCGACCTCCGATGCGCGCTGGAGGATCAGGTGGGTGCGGTCGAAGAAAATCGCCTCCCTGGTCACCGGGACGATGAACCCGCGCTTGGTCGTTTGCGGCGTCTCGATGTAGTCCTCGGCGAAGCCCAGGCTGGGATAGGGCATACCGGGATGGACTTCGGCCACCTCGTCGCTGATCCGGCCGATGCCGGGGATCAGCTCGCCGTCGAGCCGCGTGGGAATGGTGTCGACCAGCCGCGAGAGGACGAACGCCTCCTGGGCATAGGCCTCCATGATTTTCGACTGGACGACCTGGCCGGTGATGTTTGAGAAGGCGGTCACGTCGACGCCGTCGCCGGCTTCCAGCAGGGTAGCGCCGCCTTGGCGCGGGTCCATCTGGCGCACTCGCTGCGGGCTGAGGGTCGCCTCGGCCAGCTCGCGGACGCTGAAATCTTCCGGCTTCAGATCGCCGTTTTGCAGGGCCTCCTGCAAATGCCGCACGGTCTTCTCCGGCCCGTTGGCCTCGTACATGCGCTTCAGTTCGCGGTATTTGATCGCTCTCACGATATGGTTCTCCAAGCAAAGGGATTAGGGATTGGGGATTAGGGATTAGAGGTTCGGAGTTTGGAAATCTAATCCCTAATCCCCAATCCCTAATCCCTTCTGTTTTAGCTGGGCGCGCTGCCCTCCACTCCGCCGGTCATGACGGTGGAACGGATGTCGATCAGGACGCTGGTGGCGGCCGCGGCCTGGCGTTTGGCGACCCGTCCGATCGCGTAAGCAGCCGCCGCGACCGAAGCCACTTGTTGGTTCAAGAGGGCGTCGCCGGCGGCGTTTTCGTCCGCGCCGACCGGGTCGCCCAACTCGAACGTGCCGCTGGGACAATCGAACTCGAAGACTCCGGTGGCCGCCACGCGGACCGGGGCGGTGTCTCCGCTCCGGCTGCGCTGCATGGCCACGCCCAGGAAGGCGTCGGCCAGCGCCTCCTGATTGGCCGGCTCGGTCCCCTGGTCGGTGATGTCAGAGGCCGGTTTGGCGTCGTCGGTGTCTTGCCAGAGCAGGTCGCCGATTTCGATTACGGTCTCGGAGTCCACGGCCGCCACCACTGGGTTCGTGTCTCCATAACGCCAACGCATTTTGTCGCTCATTTCAAGCTCTCCAAAAATAGGGTAGTGTCCTAAGACTGTGTTGCTGATATTCGCAAAAGTTCACACGCCCACCCATAAGTAGTGCTATTGACGCCTCGCCCAGCCGGTGCGATGATAGTGGGCTGAAATTGCAAGAGATAGGCTATACTTGGAAGAAAGGCCGGCATGGCGCTTTCGATTGACTATCTGCCGATCAGTGTTGGGCGCGAGCCGCTCTTTGGTGAAGAGGGGGCGCATTGCTGCTTTTACACAAGCAAGGCAGCCCTGGAAAAAATTGAGAGGAATGGCCCATCATCGAAGTATGAGGACGCCAAGCTCATTGCGCCTACTCTGAAAGCGCCACGGGTGGTCTTTGAGGGACTGAACCGCGTAGAATATAGCGATGCGCTATGTTACACGGGGGAACATGCGGAAGTTGGTGGACGGGAGATGGTATTCCTTATTTTTGCCAAGAGGGAGTGGGGCTTGGTTGTTTTCGACTGGGAGTGGCGATTGGAAGACTCCAATTCGCCGGGGTATCCAATAAATTGGACCGAGGACTTTGGGAGACAAATATGGCCCAAGAACTGACAGAATATCTTGAAGGTCGATCAGTTAGTCGATTCGCCTCCGTGCCCCATTATTTCCGGGATGGCGATTTCGTCACTTTCTATGTGAGCGACGAACGATACTACGCAGAGCGAGTGGACCAACTCTTAACGGTCTACCGTTCGGCAACAACGGGCGCAATGATCGGCTGCAAGATCAAAGGGGTCCGTCATATTCTGAGTACGCTTGGCGACTTTGCGGTTGTCGTCCGGGATGGCGCTATCCAGCTCGGGTTATTTTTCTTAGCGGCTGCCTTAGACATCGACCCATCCAAACGGCGATTTTATCATGAGGTCGCCCGCCTCGCCAAGGATTTGTGCATAGCTCCCGACGAGCTACCGGTAATGGCGGCTTAGAATCACCACCTCGCCCTAGTTCTGTGTTGCTGGGCGTAGAACCGCGTCGAACAACTCATCGAACCCCCACAAGTGGTCGGTCAGCTTAGCCATCATGGCGGCTGTTGGCCGCTTCTGTCCGCTCTTACCGGGTTTCCGCGTCCGCCAGCAATAATTGTAGTAGGCCGCGAACATGGCGAAAGCCGCCTCCAGGTTACGGAGCTTCTTGCTAAAGCACAAGGTTAGACGGTTAAGCCGCTTGAGGAAGAGGCGTTGCGTCCCGTTCAACCGCTCGACGTGGCTGGTGCATATCGACCACTCTTGGCCCTTGCCTATCCCGCGTATGCCATTCCGTTGCGTTCCAACCATCTCAGAGGGCGTGTAGACCATCGTGGCGTTGCGATAGCCTTTGACGATGGTGCCATACTTCGCATACGGTCCGAAGGCCAGATCGACGGCCTCGGGATATGCAGGGAACCCATCCGTCGAAATATGGGTAATGGGAGTATAGCCGCCGGTCTGATAAGCGTGTGGATCGGACGCATGGGCATTGGGGAAAACAAGTCGGCTGGCAACATCCATCATGAACCGCCGGGCGTTGTTGGCACTTCGCTTGCCGATCAAGAAGCTAGGCATGAGTTTCGTTTTTCGATCAATCGCAGTCCAGAGGTAAATATCCCCGACATCGCAGCACGTTTCGCGTTCGGTTGTTGTCAGCCGGGATTGCTTTTTGGCAACGTAGGTCCATTGCTCGTCGAATTGCAGGTGCGTCAACGTCAGGCCCCGCATTTTTTCATCAAGGAAATCACGGCAGGCGTCGCCAAAGCGGACGATGAGCCGACAAATAGTGTCCCGGTGGACGCGGGTAATGCGCTCCGTGGATCGGATGGAGCTACCTTCCAGCAACAATCGCAGAACGAGCTTCGCGGTGCTGACGGGAATCCGCATAGGCCCGAGTTGCCCTTGCGGCTTTTCGTCAGTCCATGTTATTCCACACAAAATGCACCGATACCGCTGGTTTCCGCGTCGGTCGTGGCCGTGTTTCTTTACTTGGTTGTGTTTGCAGGCGAGGGCTATCATCTAACCGGCCTTTGCTTCTGCGGCCGGTAGGCGGTAGAATACTGTTGTCGGACAGGTATTCGGGCCTACGGCCTGGGTACAGTCTAGCCCCGTCGGTGTTCAAGCATCGGCGGGGTTTTCTGTTGCTGTTCATTCCTTAACCTCTATCATTATTGTACCATTAGTATCCCACAAGTCAAGCAGAAATCGTAAGTCGTAACCGATTATGCCGCATAGGGTTACAACCCGTCTTTTCTTGTTGCAGAAAAACCGCTTGACGGTATAAATAAAAATGGTATACTAAGGGCATGGCGAGACCACCCAAAGACCCGCAGTTGCGAATGAACGAGGAAATACGTATTCCCTTGACTGCGGATCAAAAGGCGCTAATCAAGCAAGCCGCCGATAGTGCTGACCTTGATATGGCGACCTGGATACGACCGATAATCCTACGAGCTGCAAGAAATGGCGGACGACGGGGGAATCCAACCCGACCAGAGTAATCTGGCCCCTACGGCAGAGTATAAAGCTGCTGCGCCAGCAAGACGCGGGCCGCCGTCCGAATTTTTGATGTCCCTATTGCAAAGACAATAGGGGATGGTAAAATAGGAAGGAAAGGGGCATCCGTGCCCCAGGTTGGAATCCGTTTACATTGCCGATCAGCCGTAACCTTCGCGGGTACGCACTATCGGGGCTAATTGTAGCCGCTTCCAGCGCATAGTATCGCCTCCGTGAGTTAGGGCCAGTCAGCGAGCAGTTTTTCAAGGCTCACTCGCTAACCAGCCAATTCGGGGGCATATTCAAGGGATAAGTGCGGCGGTCTTCGCGGGCAGGCGTTCCGCACTATTCTGAAAAATCGCACCTATCACGGTGGTATTATGGCACCGGGGGCGAGCCTTATTAGGCATGGCGAGAACGGAAGGGGATTGAAATCACGCTGGTATGCCGAAACGCTCGCCAAGAGAATTAGGGCGATTGGGCGTATTCGAGAGCGCCTTACGTTTGTTTGCGGTGATGGGATAGACGCAATGCAGAAGTACGGACGGCGGAAGCGCGCCGCGTTCTTTATTGACCCACCATACACGGCTGGCGGGTCTAAAGGGAAGCGGGCGGGAACTCGCCTCTATACTCACCATGAGCTTGACCACGAAAAACTCTTTACAACTGCCGAAAGGGTAGCTGGCGATGTTCTCTTAACCTATGACGACACGCCAGACGTGCGAGAACTGGCCGCGAGACATTCGTTTGAGGTTGAGTGTGTTGCAATGAAAAACACGCACCACGCGAAAATGACGGAGCTTTTAATCGGGCGATCACTTACTTGGCTCCAATAGCCCAGAGATGGGGGTTAAGCCAGCAACACACTCTTAGGACACTACCAAAAATAGGGATTGGGGATTAGGGATTGGAGGGTCGGAATTCTGGAATCTAATCCCTAATCCCCAATCCCTAATCCCTCTCACGTAATCGCTTCCACAAAACTTTTAGCGTCGATCGGCGCGGCGGCGTAGACTAGGTGCTGGTCCTTCGACCGCGGCCGCGTCTCGACGCCGGTCAGCGTTCGCACCAGTTGCGCCCGCTCCTCGACCATCTCTCTCATCACTTGCTCGTCGGGCGCGGCCAGGAGCAATTCCAAGAACCGCTCGCTGCCGACGGTTTTCGATAAGGGATCGGCCGCTTCCCCGTCGGGCAGATCGAACTCGCGGAGCAGCCGCCGTGCCGCGTCCCGCTTTCGCAGAAGGGCGTCGGCCGCCCGGAACCGTTCCAGTTCCTCTCGGAGCCTATGCAACTCGTCCGCCCGTTCCCGGTCGAGGTCTTCGGCCAATTCGGGATTTTTTTGCATTGCGTTGTCGGAATCGGGGGACTCCTCGGATTTGACCGGTCCGGCGACGGCGCCCTCCGACCGATCGGACTTCGACTCGAACAGCCCGCGGGTGGTGGCCGGATCGGCGACCAGATCGACGCTCTGCACGCGGGTGATCGCTTCGACCACCACGCGATCGCCGCGCCTGACGGTCCGCGCCTCTACGTTGTGGGAGAAGCCCACGTTTTCCGGCGAGTGCTCGGCGTCCCAGGCGAGTTGTTCGGCCAGCGCGTGTTTGGGGTTGAATTGGAAGTCGGCGAAAAGCCCCTCGCCAGGCCGCACGACGACGTTGCGGATCGCACCGATGCGGTCCTGGTAGTCGCGCGGTCCGCCGGGGTTCCCGCGGGGATGGTTCACGTTTACCTTGGCGTTTTCGTAAAGCCGGGCGGCCTGGGCAAGCGCCTCGGGCAGATAAGTCCGCCCGTTGCGCGATTTCAGCCCCAACACCTTAACGCCGCGGATCATGCCCGCGTGACGGTCCACCCGCATCGCCACTCCGCGCGAATCGCAATACTCCTGCAACATGTCCGTCATGGCGGTTCCTTTCGTAAATCGACAAAAAAAGCCCGCGGGGGAACCAACGATGGTTCCCGGCGGGCTCTTGCGGATACCCGTCAAACGACGGGCTACGCTTGATACCAGGGGGAAAAATGTTCAAATTCCAATGTTCAATGTTCAATACTCATGGGTCATTAAACATTGGACATTGAACATTGGACATTGAACATTGGTCATTGAACATTGGTCATTGAACATTGGTCATTGAACATTGGACATTGGACATTGGACATTGGACATTGGTCATTGAACATTGGTCATTGAACATTTACTTCTCGATCCGCTCCACCTTGCGACGGATGTTTTGGATCGTACCGTCCTGCACGCTCAACTCGACGGCCGCGGTGCCGAAGAAACCGCGCCGCAGCGCCTCGGACAGGAGTTCGGCCATGACCGCTTGTAGCTGCGCCACTTTCTTCGCGTTGCCGGTGGTTGCGACGTGTTTGATCATCGAGCATTACCATACGACATCGCCGCCGGATTTTCAAGATTTGTTTTTGGGCCACCGGCGAATTTTTTCCTTCGTCCGCACGTAGCGGCTCAGCGCCTTTTGCGATCGGCTTCCGCAGTCCAAATCGAACGCCACGCGGATCGTCTCGCCGTATTCGCGCCACCAGCGGCGGCCCCTCTCGCATTCCATCAGCCCCAACACGGTGCGTTCGTTTTCAAGTTCCGGCGGCAAGACACGACGGATATCGGCGGGCAGCGCGGCCTCGAACCCGAATCGGGGCCACGTATAATATCCGTTCTCGCCGCGACGCCGGCCGGCGACCGTCTCGATGCGCCGAATACCCAACCGCGCGGCGTTTTGCATCTGGCGATGGAAGACGTGCAATCCCAGGCCGCGGCCGCGCAACTCGCGGGCATAAATATGGAAGCCGTCGTTGATCAAGACAATATCCCGCCCGGCGCGGCGAACATAGTAGTGCGCGCGATAACCGGCGGCCGGCGCGCCCATCTCGATATAAAGCATTCCGCGCAAGGCCCCGATCTCGACTCGGGCGTCATCGGGAGCGCCCGCCAGTCCGGCGTATTCGCACGGTTCGAGCGGTCGGCGGAACAATCGCCTAGCGAGCCGTTCAGCGGCCGTCCGTTCGCCGAGCAAGAATTCCACGTCCGCGCGACTGCGCGCCGGCCAAGGTTCCCAAGCTACCCCACTGGGAGCAATAACGTCGGCCGGGTCCATTTCCGACCACGGACGAGGCGTAGGCCACTCGCACCCTTGGCCCCATGCGAGTGCAACCGATTAGTATGAGTCGGATGCAGTTTACCCCGGCGCGGTGACAGCCGGTTGTCACCCCGCGAGAAAATCGCATGTGGGCAAATGCCGTGCCGCGATCGACGATTCGGCCTAGGAAGATTGCGGGAACGGCGTCGGCTTTGCGGCTGATTCGACCCGTCGGGTCGTTTGACAATAGTCCGGCACGCGGCGATCCAACCGGTATTTTCCACAAGGGGTGCCATGAGCAAGGGGTGCCATGGGTAAGCGCAGCTTACCCGTGTTGCGGCATTGGGACACACGGGTAAGCCGCGCTTACCCATGGCACCCAATTTCAATCGCCATGAACAATCCGGGCTAATGGTGGATCGTCGAGGAACGTGTAGCTGTCTGGTAATTGTCGCTCGATTTCGACGAGTCGGGCGTCAACGAAATTGGATTGCCCGTCCAATACTTTTGCCAGTTGCCGCAGCCATTCGTACTCGGCAATCAGTGTTTTTTCGTTTTCGGCCATGTCGGCCCGCTCCTACGAAAAAAGGCTCGTCAACAGAATTTGTGGGTAGATATTGGGCCAAAAAGCAGCTTGGGGTGCGTTTTCCAGGCATTTGCAGGGCAAATGAATGATGTGGAATTCGGTATTCAGATGCCGTGAAGGACCATTTTGCGACCTTCCGGCAT
>JAHIKV010000130.1 GCA_018897395.1 Planctomycetota bacterium
CAATCGACCCGGTCCCGTGTGGTCGCAATGGCGTGGCAATACTGACGGTGCGGTTGGCCGGCGAAGTGCTGGCCGTCGAAAAGCTGGACTTGACGAAACCGAAGCAACGCGCGGACTTCGCGCAGCGGTTGTGCAATGGCCGGCCCGGTATCGACGCGGCGGCCGTCGAATCCAAGTTGCTGCAATTGGCGGCGGACCTGGCGGCGAAGCCCGAGGCCCCGGCGGAACTAGCGGAAAAGCCCGACGCGGCCGAACTGCTGGCAAAGATACCCGAGCTTGTGCGCGCCGAAGCCTGCGGACTGTTGGACGCGCCGAACCTAATGCAGCGCGTTGTCGAAGACATCGGCGCGCTGGGCGTGGCGGGCGAGAAGGAACTGGCGGCGACGGTGTACCTTATCGGCACGTCGCGGTTGCTGCCCGAACCTCTGGCGGCGATCGTGCAAGGCCCAACGTCATCCGGTAAGAGCTACGTCATCAATAAGGTGGCGAGCTTATTTCCGCCGGAAGCTGTCATTGTTGCCACACAGTTGACCCCGCAAAGTTTGTTCTACATGCAGCCCGGAAGCCTGATTCACAGATTCATCGTGGCGGGTGAGCGCAGCCGACTGGAAAATGACGATACGGCGGAAGCGGCACGGGCGTTGCGAGAGATGCTGTCCGATGGGCGACTGAGTAAGCTGTTGCCTATTAAGAAAGACGGCCAGCTAGAGACGGTCTTAGTCCAACAGGACGGCCCGATAGCTTACGTGGAATCGACCACCTTGACCAAGATTTTCGCCGAAGATGCCAACAGGTGTGTGCTAGTGACCACGGACGAGCAGCCCGAGCAGACGCGCCGCGTTCTATCGACCCTGGCGGGCGTCTATGCCCACGGCGCGGCGGCGGACAGACAACGCATTATCGACCGACACCACGCCCTGCAACGGATGTTGCAGCCCCACGCGGTTCTGATTCCTTACGCCGAGCGACTAGCCGACGCGATGGGCAACTATCGCGTGGAAGCGCGGCGGGCGTTTCCGCAAGTGGTGAGCATGATTCAAGCGTCGGCCCTTTTGCACCAGCGGCAGCGGCAGATAGACAGCGACGGCCGGCTGCTGGCGGCTGCTGATGATTACCAGTTGGCGCGGCACTTACTTGGGTTGCCGATGGCGCGGCAGTTGGGCGGGCGTATAGCCGAGCCGGCGGCGCGATTCCTCGAGCGCTTGCGGGAATGGTTCGGCCCGGATGAGACATTCACCACCCGCGACGCGAAGGGGAAGGAAAGTCGGTCGAAATCATCGGCCTATGGGTGGCTGGCTGAGCTTCACGACGCCGGCATGGTGGAAAAGGCGGAAGAGCAGAGAGGCAACCGGGCGGCCCAATGGCGGCTGTCCAGCAACGCGCCCGACCCCGACGCGGCGGCGGTGTTGCCCCCGGTCGAAAATGTATGTTCCTGATTTTGACCTGGAAACATGGACACAATCGCTAAGTCTAATTGCGGCAATGGCTTGCGTTTCCAGGTGCCAATTTGGACACAGTTGGACACACGGACACAAGGGCGGTTTGTTTCCACGTTTCCAGTTGTGTCCAGATTGCCACCTGGAAACAAAAGTCTATGGGGCATAAGGGTTTAGGTTCTGTGTCCACGTTTCCAGTGGAAAGGCGAGAAACGAATGATTGACCTACAAGCGATTTTCGGCAACGGCCCAGCGGTCCCCGTGGCGGCCCCACCACCCGAGCCGGCGGCCGATCCTCTGGCGACATTCCCCTTCGCCGACTGGGTACTTCGCCCCGACGCCCACGGCCGCATGGGGTGGGTTGCCCCGGACCTGCCCGAGTCTGACCGATGGTGGGCGACGGCCGACTTCGACGACCTGCCCCCGCCCGGCCCGGCCTGCCCACGGTGCGGCAGCCTGGCGGAATGGTGGGACTTGTTGGGCGGTCGGCATTGTGGGCAATGCGACGGCGACGTGCTACGGCACGGCTTGGACCTACTGGACCGTGCCGAGAAAATCAGGAGCCAACGATGAGTGCAATTTCGGAAAACTTTTCCGAAAATCCCCGCAAACGCGGGCGGCCGTCGGTTCTCTGGAAAGGCGAAGGCTGGACAGAGGAAAGTATGTTGCGTCAGATCGA
>JAHIKV010000131.1 GCA_018897395.1 Planctomycetota bacterium
CCTTGTGCTCTCGGTGACAATCATGGCGCGCCCATAGCAGCCCGTTAGAAAAGTTGGTGGTATCAGAAAAAGGCCCCTCCGACCTTGGACTGGAAAGCCCCGCCGTTCCTCGGTACACTATATATTATGGTTGAAAACGATTCGGTCCGGTATTCGGGACTGATCGAGGCCGCGCGGGGGGGAGACGCCGAGTGCCGGGAACGGCTCTTTGCGCTGTGCCGATCATATTTGGGTTTTGTCGCCCGATCGCAGATCGAAACCTGGTTGCGGCGGAAGGTCGACGCCTCGGACCTGGTTCAGGAAACGATGCTCGAGGCCCATCGCGACTTCGAGCGGTTTCGGGGACATAGCGAGCAGGAATGGCTGGCCTGGCTGCGGAAGATTCTCAACCACAACGCGGCCGACTTCGTGCGCCGTTATCGCTTGACGGCCAAGCGGGCGGCGGGCCGTGAGGTGCCCTTTCGAGACCCGGACGACAGCCTCTCTCGCGGCGCGCCCGAGCCGGCCGCCGAGCAACCTACACCCAGCCAGGAGTTTTTGCGGCTGGACACCGAGCTGCGTGTAACCGCGGCGCTGGCCGAGCTTCCGCCCGATTATCAGGAGGTCGTGATGCTCCGCAACCTTCAGCGGCTCTCGTTCAACGAGGCGGCAGAGCGGATGGGCCGCTCCCGTTCGGCGGTGCAAATGCTGTGGATGCGGGCGATTCGCAAGCTCCAGCAAACGATGGAAGAACAAGAATACAGTGCCGAAAATGTCGTCTGAACGTTTACGTCGTCGAGTGGCCTTCGAGGCGGCGCGGCTGATCTATGCCCGCGAGGAGACGCAATACGCCCGGGCGAAAATGAAGGCCGCCAGACGATTCGCCGTCGGCGCGATCAAGCCGGACGACCTTCCGCACAATCGGGAGGTCCGCCGTCACCTGCGGATATTCGACCGTGCCGGACCGGATGAGCAAAGGGAGCTGTTGACCAATTCGGACGGCGAGCCGGACTCCGCCGGCGCGACCGCCGGTCGCGGCTTTATGGTTGCCGACCGGTTCCGCACGCACGAGCTGCTGCTGGCGCCGCTGGAACACGTCTCCCAATCGCCGGACGAGCATCCCGAGGGGGACGTACTATATCACAGCTTGCAGGTTTTCGAGTTGTCCCGCGAGAGGTTGCCCTACGACGAAGATTTTCTGCTCTCCGCGTTGCTTCACGACGTTGGCAAGGCGATCGACCGTCGCGACCACGTGGCGGCCGGCCTGGAGGCGCTGGCCGGCTCGATCAGCCCGCGCACGGCATGGTTGATCGAGCACCACGTCGAGGCCCTATCTTTCCACGATGGCTCGGCCGGGGCGCGGCTCCGCCGCCGGTTGGAGGCGTCCGAGAGTTTCGACGAGTTGATGCTCTTGGCCGAGTGCGACCGGCAAGGTCGGGCGGTGGGGATGAGCGTGCCCGAAGTGTGCGACGCACTGAGCTACATCCGCGATCTGGACGGCGCGTGCGGCGAATCAACCTTATAGCCGGACTTTTGCACACTTGCTGAAAGACGCACAAAACGCGCGCGATTCTCGTTCGTTGTCATACGGCCAACTCCTCGGCGGGCTGTTCGACGGCGCTCGGCATCGGACGCCCGTCGATCGGCAAGCGAACGATAAACGTGGTTCCCTCGCCCTCCTTTGTCTGAAAGTCGATAGTGCCGCCGTGTTTATCGACCACGATGTTATGCACGATGGCCAGCCCCTGTCCGGTGCCGCGTCCGACCTCTTTCGTGGTGAAAAAGAGGTCGAATACGCGGGAGCGGATTTCGTCGGAGATACCCGTACCGGTGTCTTCCACGTGGATTTCCGCCCACGGATCGTCGTATCTCGTTCGGACGGTGATCTTGCCCTTCCTTTCGCGGCCGTCGCGGGCGGCGTCGGCGATGGCGTGGACGGCGTTCACCACCAGATTCACCACCAGGCGGTTGATGTCGGTCGGCAGACAGCAGACCAGGGGCAATTCGGTGTCGAAGTCGGTGACCAACTCGGCCTGGTGCTTCCATTCGCCGCAGCAGAGCGTCATCGCGCCGAGGATGGCGTGATTGAGGTCGATCGGTTGTTTTTCCCCGTTGGCCGGATGCGAGAACTCCTTCATTGCGTCGACGATGTTGGCCACATGGTCCACTCCCTCCAAGGATTGCCTAATGGCCAAGGGGATCTCGCGGTTCAAGTAACCCAGGTCGGCGCTGCGGAGTTCGGCCTCGATTTCCTTAAGCAGGTCCTCGGAGACGGATTCGTTTCGGGCGGCTTGCAAGAGTCGATCGAAGGCATCCAGCAGACCGCTAATGTCCCTGAAAGCGCCTTGCAAAAACCGCGTGTTGTCGCCGATGTATTGAGTGGGCGTGTTGATTTCATGGGCAATGCCGGCGGCCAGCTTTCCGATCGCCTCCAGCCGCTGAACGCGGGCCAATTCCTTTTCCATCCGTTGTTTTTCCTGCAACAGCCGCCGCTGTTGGATCGCCCGGCCCACCACCAGCGGCAACACGTTCACGAATCCTCCCTCAAGGTCCTTCGTCAAATAGTCGCTCACGCCCAGCTTCATTGCCTCGACGGCGATCCGCTCGTTGCCGGTCCCCGTGACCATGATCGTAGGCGGCCGCGTCCCACGATCGGCCATCGCCCGGATCACATCCAGTCCGCTCATTCCGGGCATGGTCTGATCGACGATTACCGCGTCGTAGCGGACCGCCTCGCAAGCGGCCAGGCCGGCGGCCCCGTCTTCGGCCACGTCGACCTCGTAGCCTGCCCGCTCCAGGCACTTCCGCACCAACCGCGCCTGTGCCTCGTCGTCTTCCATGTACAATACTTTTTCGCTCAACGGGGCGCTCCTTCCGCATGTGGAAAGACGACGACGTCGTCGGCGAAACGGTCTCGGACGGCGCGGACCTCGGGCAACGCCCGGATAAACGCGGCATGGACGCGCGGGTCCAGGTGGCTGCCTACCGTATCCTCCATGATCGACAGCGCCTCCTCCTCCGGCCGGGCCGAGCGGTAGGGGCGATTCGAGGTCAAGGCGTCGAAGACGTCGGCCACCGCCACGATCCGCGACTCCAATGGGATCGCCTCGCCGACAAGCCCCCGCGGATAACCGCCGCCGTCCCATTTCTCGTGATGCGTCAGCGCGATCGTGGCCGCCATGTCCAACACCGGATCGCGGTTCTCCAGCGAGTTCTTAATCGAGCTTGGCTCCACGGCGTACCAGTCGATCAACGGCACCACCACCTTGGATTGCTCACGGAGGATGCACTCGCCGATCTCGCAGTGCCGCTTCATAATGACCCACTCGTCGTCGCTCAAGGGGCCGGGCTTCAACAACACGCCGTCGGGGATGCCGATCTTGCCGATGTCGTGCAGCGGGGCCGCCAACAACAGCATCTCCAGAAAAGAACGCGGCATACCCATCTCCGCCGCGATGGCACGGCTGTAGCAGCCCACGCGAATCACGTGGTTGCCCGTGTCTTCGTCGCGGAACTCGGCCGCCATCCCCAAACGGCAGACTATGCTCATCCGCGATTGCGCCAAGTCGGCGCTCTGCCGCCGGACCTCTTCGGTCAGCAACGTGTTGGCCGCCCGCAGATCGTCCTGATATGTTTTTGTTTGCAGGACGTTGCGCAGCCTGGCGATCAACTGGCCGGCTTCGACCGGCTTGTTAAGCAGATCGGCGGCGCCGTGCTCGAGGGCCTTTGCCTTCAGATCGCGGTCGTTCAATCCGGTCAAAACCACGACCGGGATGTCCTTGGTCCGCTCGCATTGCCGAATTCTATCCAGCAGTTCCAGCCCGCTGATGCCGGGCATCCGGACGTCGGTCACCACTGCGTCGTATGGTGTCCTCTGCAACGCCTCCCATGCCGCCTCCGGATGGCGCACGAAGGTCACGGCCCAGTCTTCGGTCTGCCGGTGCAAAGCACGACGCAGAGCGTCCAACATCCGTTGGTCGTCGTCCAAGATGAGTATTCGCTTCTTCACGGCCTGCCTCCGTGGGTGCTCACATAGCAAGTCTAGTTCACGGCGAGGGGTGAGTGCGTTGACTTGCCGCATACCCTTCCGGGGAGGTGTTCGGGGGGGCATTCAGCGCACCTCCCCCTTTTGCCGAGATCGGAAGAAGATGGCTCACGGATAATCGCCGAATGAAAAGCGTGCTGCTGCTCGGAATTATCAAGTTATTCGAGGGTGTCCGGGAATTGGCCCGATAAAACAGCAATTTAGCCCCGGGTGAATACACCCGGGGGCACGGTCTGGTGTGTCCACCACTCCTCCCCGCCGTGCATTCACGGCGGGCTAAATGGTATTCACGGCGGGCTAAATGGTATTCACGGCGGGCTAAATGGTATTCACGGCGGGCTAAATGGTATTCACGGCGGGCTAAATGGAATTATTCCCGGACACCTTCAGTTGTTCCGACGCGGCGGCCGAGTTTTTCCCGCGCCATGCCGTGGAACAGTGTCCACCTAGCCCGCATCTCGGCCAGACTGTCGCCGCCAAACTTGTCGACCATTGCCCGGGCTATCTCGAAGGCCACGACGTTCTCGACGATGCAACTTGCCGCGGCCACCGCGCAAACGTCGCTCCGCTGGCGGGAGGCCGGCGCGGAACGCAGTGTTTCAAGGTCCACCGAGTCCAAGGGGTTGGCCAGCGTGCAGATCGGTTTCACGGCCGCGCGGAGGACTATCGGTTGCGAGTTGCTCATGCCCGCCTCCAGACCGCCGGCGTTGTTCGTCGGACGGGTGAAACCCAACGAGGGAGTATCCGCCAGCGCGGGATCGTAATGGATCGGATCGTGGACCTCGGAGCCGGAGCGGCGTGCCGCCTCGAACCCCAGGCCGATATCGATCCCCTTAATCGCCTGAACGGACATTACCGCCTGGGCAAGCAGGCCGTCGAGCCGTTGGTCCCATCGAGCGTGCGAGCCAAGCCCGAACGGGACGCCCTCGACGCGGACCTCGACCACGCCGCCGAGCGTGTCCCCCCGCTTCTCGATCCGGTCGATCGACGTCTTGATCTCCGCGTCTTGTTCCGGGTCGAGAGTGAACAATTCGCTCCGGTCTCGTGCCGCGCGCCGCTGGTCGGTAGTACCCGGCAGGGGACGAACGACGATCGGACCGACTTGGACGACGTAACCGAATACGTCGATGCCGAAGGGAGTCAACAATTGCCGGACCAGCGCGCCGGCGGCCACTCGGGCGGCGGTCTCCCGCGCGCTGGCGCGCTCCGATACCCCGCAAATCGAATCGAGGTATTTGATCGAACCGCTCAAGTCTCCGTGTCCCGGCCGGGGAGAGGCGACATCTTCAATCCGATCGATCCGGTGGTCCCGGTTGGCAATCATCAGAGCGATAGGGCTGCCGATGGTTTTGCCTTGCCGAAGGCCGCTTAGTATCTCGACGCGGTCGGCCTCGATCCGCTGCCGGCCGCCGCGGCCGTATCCCCCCTGACGGCGGAGAAGCTCGGCGTCGATCGGCTCCCGGCGGATTTCCACTCCGGCAGGGAACCCGTCGATCAGGGCCACCAGTGCTTTGCCGTGCGATTCGCCGGCGGTGTGGTATCGCAACATAATTGCCGATTCCATCCGGATGGCTTTGGCGAGGATAACAGCAATTTATAGGAGGCGCTTCCAAACGCCGATTCTCGTTCCCACGCTCTGCGTGGGAACAAGATGTATGTTGCGAAAAACGGCGAAATTCGGCGACAGGAGTCGCCTCCTACAGCCGAACCCCGAAAAAGCTCTTATTCGCCGGTGTAGGGGAGCAGCGCCATGAAACGCGCTCGTTTGATTGCCCTGGTCGCGGCATGTTGGCTGACGGCCGTGCAGCCGCTCTTCCGCCGGCTGATGATCTTTCCCTGCCGGTTGGTGAGTTTTTTCAGCAATTCCACGTTTTTGTAATCGACGTACATCGGGCGAGGCCGCTTTCCGTCGACAAAGATCGGGTCTTTTTTCTTCGCGCGGACCTTCGTTTTCGCCCGCCGTTTGCTGACCTTGTTTACTTGTAATCGCCTTGCCATAAAGAATCCCTGGTAAACGAAACATCCGTTGGTTCGATCCGCCCCGGCCACGCTGCCAACATTGCCCTGACGCGGAGCAAACACAACAGTTTACCAAATAATCGACTTCGGACAAGGGATGATGGTTCATTGGCTGTTCTTAATCCTGAGTTGTGGAAAAGAGAGTAGCCGGGGGCTAACAGACCCCGGAATGTGTCTGGGTTGCCGCCAACTCTCTCCGGGGGCTGTTGGTCCCCGGATATTCTCCACGACATGACTCCACGAGAGGTCAAGGAACCGAGAACCCGTGCCGGACGTTTTCAGCCGATTTTCATTACAATAGCAGCCCCATTGAAAATAAGCCTAACTAATGGTAGTATCACTTCCTTATGAATATCGACACAATACGAGTATTTTGCGACGTTGTTCGGTGCCATAGCTTTTCGCGGGGGGCTAAGATCAACGAGGTCAGCCAGTCGGCGGCCACTCAGTCGGTCCACCGGGTCGAGCAACATTTCGGCGTCCAGTTGATCGACCGCTCTAAGCGGCCGTTTGTCCTGACCCCAGAGGGGCAGGCGTGCTACGAAGGGTTCCGCGAGGTGCTCGAATTGTACGATTCGGTCGAGGCACGGGTACACTCGCTGCGGAGCGAGATCAGCGGATTGGTGCGAGTGGCGGCGATCTATTCCGTGGGGCTGCACGACATGCGCCGCTGTATGCAGGACTTCATGCGCCGTTACCCCAAGGCCAAGGTGCGGTTGGAGTATCTGCGTCCGAACAAGGTCTTCGACGCCGTGTTGAGCGCCGAGGCCGACTTGGGGGTCATTTCCTATCCGTCGCCCACTCCCGATCTGAACGTCATCCCGTTGCGTTCCGAGCGGATGGTGGTCGTCTGTCCGCCGGGCCATCCCTTGACGAGACACCAGGCCGTCACCGCGGAACACCTCCAGGGAATAGATTTTATCGGCTTCGAACGAGACTTGAGCATCCGCAAGGAAATCGACCGATACTTTCGGCAGCGTTCGATTAACGTCCACATGGTGATGGAGTTCGACAACATCGAAACCATCAAGGAGGCTGTGGAGATCGGCGCGGGCGTGAGCATCCTCCCCGAGCCGACGGTCCGCGATGACGTCCGCAACGGTTCGCTGGCGATCGTCCGGTTGATCGCCCCCGAGTTGCGCCGCCCGCTGGGCGTCATCCACCGTCAGCGCAGGGTGTTTACGCCAACCATCGCGAAGTTCGTCGAGTTGCTCCAGCAAGTGCAAAACCAAGCCGCGGAGGAGCAATGACGCGCGAACGGGAAGTCTTGGTCCGTTTCCGGCCGTCGGGTAGGGAGGCATTCGTGCTGCCCGGAACGCGGTTGGTCGAGGCGGCGGCCGAGGCCGGGCTTCTGATCGACGTCCCCTGCGGCGGTGAAGGAACCTGCGGAAAGTGCCGACTCATCGTTGCCTCGGGCGACGCGGAACCGACGACCATCGAGCGGAAGTGGTTCTCCGACGAGGAACTCCAGGCGGGTTGGCGGCTGGCGTGTCAATCGGCCGTCGACGGGCCGGCGGAAGTCGATATCCCCTCGGTCTCACTCGCCACGGTCGAGCAGAAAATTCTCGTCCGCTATCGTGAGAAAAAGGTGTCAGAACTCTTTTCCGGAAAAAGAGTTCTGACACCTTTTTCTGATCCTTTTTCTGATTCACCCGTGCGGAAGCAATACGTCGAGCTTCCCTCCCCCACGCGCGGAGACGATCTGCCCGACGCGCTTCGGCTGGAACGGGCTTTGGGCGTTGGACCGCTGGCAATGGACGTTTCGTTGCTGCGTGAACTCTCCGCGCGGCTGCGGGAAGCCGGCTTTCGCGGCACCGCCGTGCTGGCCGGCGACCGGCTGTTGGACTTCGAGATCGGCAACACCGAAGCCGACGCCTTTGCCGTCGCCGTGGACCTCGGAACCACGACGTTGGCCGGCGAGTTGATGGACCTGGGCACGGGCAGCGAGTGGGCGACGACCGCGAGGCTGAATCCCCAGACGCGATTCGGCGACGACGTGCTCTCGCGCATCCTGCACGCACGAGAAAAACCAGACGGACTCGCGCGGTTGCAAGAGGCCGTCGTCTCGGCCGTCGACGAGATGATCGGCGAGTTGTGCCTTCAGGCGGGCGTACCCCGCCAACGCGTCTATGAGTTGGCCGTCGCCGGCAATACGACGATGCAGCAGTTGCTCTGCGGCGTCGATCCCGGCCCGTTGGGAGAAGTACCCTTCGTGCCGACCGGCGGCCGAGGCGTTTCGTGCCCCGCCGCGGAACTCGGCGTTCACATTCATCCCCGCGGAGGCGGTTACGTGATGCCGGCGATCGGCGGATTCGTCGGCGGCGACACCGTGGCCGGCTTGCTCGCCACCGGCCTGGCCGACGTCGAAGGGCCTGCCTTGTTCGTCGATATCGGCACCAACGGCGAGATCGTCTTGTTGGCCGACGGCCGACTCTTGGCGGCCTCGACCGCCGCCGGCCCCGCCTTCGAGGGCGCGAGAATCTCGCGCGGAATGCGCGGCGGCCCCGGCGCGATCGAAAAGGTCGTCGTCGAAGGACGCCTGAGGATCAACGTAATCGGCGACGTGCCGCCGGCGGGCATCTGCGGCTCGGGACTGATCGACGCGGCGGCCGAACTGCTCCGCCATCGGCTGCTCGGTTGCGAGGGCCGGCTGCGAACGCCCGACCAATGCGTGCCACTGGCTGAGCCAGTGCCACCCGACCTGGCCAGGCGCGTCGTCTTACACGACGGGCAAGTCTCGTTCCTGCTGGCCGACGAAGCCGAGACGGCCGACCGCCGGCCGATCGTCCTGACCCAACGCGACATACGCGAGTTGCAACTTGCCTCGGGCGCGATCCGCGCCGGCATTGCGGTCCTGCTGCGACGCGCCGGCCTGGAACCGAAAGACCTGGAGTTGGTGTTGATCGGCGGCGGTTTCGGCAATTTCATCCGCCGCGGCAACGCCCAACGGATCGGACTGTTGCCCACCGAGATCGAGCGTCGCCGCATCCGTTACATGGGCAACACTTCGTTGGCCGGTGCCCGATTGGCGGCGCTTTCGCGGCAGGCGCGACGCGCGGCCGAGGAGTTTGCCCGCCGCGCAGAGCACGTCGATCTCTCGACCGACCCCGATTTCTCCCGCGCGTTTGCCGAGGCGATGATCTTTCCCGAAGAGTAATGTTGTGTCGTTTACGGCAAAATGGATTCAACATCTCCCGTCCACGAATCATCCGGCTCGCGTCGGTTGCCGCGAAACGTCAAGCTTCTCGGCTGGGCGAGCCTGCTGAACGACGTGGCCAGCGAGATGATCTTCCCGCTGCTGCCGAGGTTTCTGCTCAAGTTCCTCGGCGGCAGCGAGGCCTGGTTGGGTGCCATCGAGGGGACGGCCGACTCGGTCGGCAGTTTGGTCAAGCTTTGGTCGGGCGGCCGCTCGGACCGCGGCGCCGGACGAAAACGGTTCGTCGTTTTCGGATACGCCCTCTCCAATCTCGTCCAACCCCTGATCGGCCTCATCCTACTCCCCTGGCATTTGCTTGCCTTGCGGGTCGCCAACCGGACGGGCAAGGGCATTCGCACTTCTCCCCGCGACGCCATGATCGCCGATTCAACGCCGCCGGAGATCCGCGGCCGGGCGTTCGGCTTCCACCGCGGCATGGATCATCTCGGCGCGGCCGTCGGGCCGCTGCTGGCGGCGGCCTTCCTTTGGTTCTGCCGGGACGCCCGGCCGGAAGTGTTCGAGACCCGGCTGCGGAATATGTTCCTCTTGACGGCCGTTCCAGGCGCGCTGGTCGTGGTTTTGCTGTGGCTCGGTCTGCGCGAGCCGGCGCGGTCTCGCGGCGCAGCCGTCTCGGCCGCACGCGCGGATGAGACGCCCGGATCGCGGGAAGGGCACCCAGAGGGTACCCGGTCCATATTTTCGGCCGACGTTTTTCTCGCTAAACACGGTTTTCCGCCGAAAAATGGACCAGTCCCCAGCCGCGTTTCGGAACGCCCCACGCTGACGTTGCGGCCGTTCGATCGCCGCTTCCGACTCTATCTGGCCGCGTTGGTGGTGTTCACTCTGGCCAATTCCAGCGACGCCTTTCTGTTGGCGCGGGCGGGCCAGTTGGGAGTGGCCGTCTGGCTGCTGCCGGTGCTGTGGAGCATGTTCCACGTAATTAAGAGCGGCGGCAACGTCCTCTGCGGCCGGTTGGTCGACCGCGTCGGGCCGCGGCCGATGATCCTCGCCGGCTGGGTCTACTACGCCGGGGTTTATCTGGCCTTCGCGCTGGCCTCCGAGGCTTGGCAAGTTTGGGCGCTGTTCGCCGCCTACGCCGTCTTCTACGCCCTGACCGAGCCGGCCGAAAAGACCCTGGTGGCGAATCTCGCGGGCGACGAGCACCGCGGATTGGCCTTCGGCTGGTTCAACTGCGCCGTGGGCGTCGCCACCTTGCCGTCGAGCCTGCTCTTCGGAGTGTTGTATCAGGCGTACGGTCCGTTGGCGGCCTTCGGCAGCGGAGCGGTTTTGGCCCTAGCGGCCGCGGCGCTGCTGTCGCGATTGTAACGGTTATGCAACCCGTGATTAAATGTTGCGTAGGTCGCGTGGATTACATTTGCACCGGACCAAACGTAACCGACATTTCAGATGTGACCCAACCGCGCATCATACATATCGAATCGCTCGACGCCCTGCGGGCGACGGCCGGGGCGTGGGACGACCTTTGGCGCCGCGGCGAGGCGACGCTCCCCTCGCTCCGCGCCGAACTGCTCGCCCAATGGGTGGAACAATTCGCGCGGCCGGAAGATTTCAGCGCGATCGCCGTGGAGGTGAAGGGGCGCCTGGCGGCCGCCCTGCCGCTGATCCGCGTAGGGTGGGACAAGCGAAGCGCAGTCCCGCCAACGGCGGAAAATGCGCGGTGGGGCTGCGCTTCGCTTGACCCACCCTGCTTTCCGATCCGACACGTTCGTTTTTTATTCCGTGCCGCCGCGATGCCCTGCAACGAGTGGTCCGGCAGCGGCGACCTGCTGCTGGAAGCCGACGACGCCGCGGATGAAGCACTACGCGCCTTGGCGGCGGGGATTCGGGAAACGGGTGTTCCGCTGCTGTGGCTCGACGAGGCCACGCTGGACGCCGCTCGTTGGAGGCGATTTCAGCAGGCCCTTTCCCGCGGCGGGATGACCGTTGCGGGACGCCGACGCTGGCTGGTCGGGCGGGTGGAGATCGACCACGACTGGCCGGCCTACAAGGCCCGCTGGTCGCGCAAACACCGTCAGAAAACGGCCCAGGCGGCGCGGCGGCTGGCCGAGCGGGGCGACGTGCGGTTGGACGTCCGCTCTCGACTAGCGCCCCACGAGGTTGAGACGGCGATGAGGCAGTGTTTCGAGATCGAGGACCACGGCTGGAAGGGCGCGGCGGGCACGTCCGTGCTCCGCACGCCGGGTATGGCCGGCTTCTACGTTTGTCAGGCGGAACAGGCCGCTCGATGGGGCCAGCTCGAAATCGTCACGCTCCATTGCGGCGGCCGGCCCGCGGCTTTTTCCTACGGGCTCTCGGCCAAGGGCGTTTTTCACTCGATCAAGATCGGCTACGATCCCGAGTACGCTGAATACCATCCGGGCCAACTTCTGCGATACTACTTGCTGGAACGGTTCTTCGCCGATCCCGAGCGGAAGGCGCTGGACTTTCAAGGGCCGATGACCGAGGCCCACGCCGCGTGGCAGCCCGAGCGGTACGCGGTCGGCCGGGTGGCGGTCGCGCCACGAGGTTTGGCGGGCCGTTTGGCGGTGTTGGCCTACAAGCACGTCTGGCCGTGGGTGCGGAGAGGAACGGGGGGAGGTGTTGATTGAGCATCAGAGCGTCAATGGCGGCTGCCGGACGCGGTCCCGTTTTCGACCGGCGGCGACAAGGGTAGTTCGACGTGGACGTGCGTTCCGTACTCTGGTGACGATTCGATTTCGGCCGAGCCGCCCAACAGCCGTGCCCGCTCGCGGAGGCCCCGCAGGCCGAAATGACCGCTTTGGACCTTCTCCGTGTCGAAGCCGACGCCCCAGTCGCGCACGTCGATCAGCACGCGGTCGCCGGAGAGGCCCAACTCGACGCGGACTTTTTCGCTCCGGCTGTGCCGGCAGGCGTTGGTCAGCGATTCCTGGACGACGCGGAAGACGGCGCTTTCCAACGGCGGGGCGAATCGTCGCGGCTCCAGATTGTGGACGAACTCGATTTTAGGACCGTCATGTTGCCGATACCCGGAGAGCAAATCCTCAACGGCGGCAACGATCCCCGACTCGTCGAGGACCGGCGGCCGCAATCCGCCGATCAGCCGACGGGTCTCGGCCATGGCCTCGCGGAGCAGTCGAACGGCCTCGTCGAACATTTCCCGCGCGGCGTCTGGATCGCGGTCTTGCAAGTTCTCGATGGACTGGAACTTAAACAGCACGCCGGTCAATTGTTGCGCCAGGCCGTCGTGAATCTCGTACGACACCAGCTTTCTGTCCTGTTCCTGCAGATCGAGCATTTCCCGCAACAGCCGTTGCTCCTTGCGCAATTTTTCTTCCGCCAGCTTGCGGTCGGTGATGTCGCGGGCCAAGCCGAGCATGAGGCGCTCGTTGCCCACGTTGAACGGAACCAGACGGATTTCCACGGGAAAGGTGCTGCCGTCCTTGCGGAGGTGGATGCCCCCAAAACTTACGGGGTATTTGTTGTCCGGAAGATTCCAGAATTGGAGTTGATTGCCGTCGATGAAATGCGCGTCGATTTCGGAGATGTTCATGTCGAGCAATTCATCGCGTGAATATCCCAAGGTATTGCAGGCCCGCTTGTTGAGGTCGAGAATCCGCCCGCTTAAATCGTGAAGAAAGAAGGCGTCGCCGGCGCTGTCCACCAGCCGGCGGAAACGCTGCTCGCTGGCCCGCAGTTCTTGGGTCCGCTGGGTCACCAGTCGTCTGACGCGGGCAGTCCGCCCGGTGAGCAAAAAAAGCAATCCCACCAGCAGGGCGGTAATCAACAATCCCGTCGGCAGCACCAGGGTCGGCCCCCACGTCCGGTGCCGCGCCAGATAAGATTCCAAGGGAACGCACTCGATCTCTCCCATGCGGTCGACGGCCTCGATAATGCCGGTGACGCGCATGCCGGCCGCGGAAGGCTTCGCCGGATCGGGTGCCGGATTCGTTGCCTTCCCGGGGGCGCGCAGCGGAGAAGGTCGGGTGCAAATAGGTGGTCCGCTGCCTGCGTCCGAGAGGTCGCGGATGTTCACGTCGATTCCCACCGGAGTAAACGAGTGAAGCGCCGCTTCCACAATCGCACTTATGTCAAACACTCCAAAGACAAAGCCGGCTGTTTGAGGGCGATCGGCGCTTGCGTCGGCGTTCCGAATCGGCGCCACAACGTAGAGCAGCTTGTCGTGCGTCGTGTCCTTTCCCGCCGGCGAGCATACGGCGGCGGCCTGACGACCGGTGGCCATCGCCCTCTCGGTGGCGGCGCGGCACGCCGGATCCGAGCGGAGATCAAACCCCAACGTCGACTTGTATTTCTCGAATGGTTCGACAAAGAGGACCGGGCAGTATTCGGCGCGCTTGACCGCGGGGACATATCGCCCGCGGTCGTCCTGTTCCGTGATTCCGTAGTTTGAAAAACCATCCTCGCGGACGGCTTGCTCGTGGGCCGTGCGTTCCGCCTCCGCGATCAACGGCGCCCACCCGAGAACTCGAACGCCTTGGAATCTTTGCAAGAGCGGCCCGGTAAAGGTGCGGAACTCCTTTCGCTCCACCAGTTCGGAGCCGGCGTAAAACGCCTCGATGATGTCGACGACGCTCAGCCGGTCGAACACAGCGTGTTGAATCGCCTCGATGCGTCTCTCGGCGTCGTGCTGAAACTGCACCGCGGTGAGCCGCCGTTCCTGATCTCGCAGCATCTGGGCCAACAACAACGAAATCACAACGCCCCCAAGTCCGACGAGGAGACAGAACAGTATCCGTCGCCGACCCGAGCGAGAAAGTTCTCCTTCGGCCGATTGGACGCCGTTGCGACGTTGTTGGCTATTCGGAAGAACCAAGGCAAAGTCCTTTGTCGGGGGGGGTATCGAACTCTACCGACATACTATAATACCTCGGACGCGGAGCAAGTCAATACAACCAATAAGAGGTAGAGAGGGTGCGCAATAGGAAAATGGCGCGCCAAACGACCACAAGCCCCATCTTAAATGTCAGGTAAGTATCTGAAAATGAATAACGAGTGCAATTCTGTAGGACGGATTCCCCAATCCGTCCCCGAAAACTGGACGGATTAGGAAATCCGTCCTACGTGTAAATCACCCACTTATTCTTTTACAGGCCCTAAGTGTCGTATGAACGCCGAACGGTTGCAACGGGGTGGGGGGTGTACTACACCGTATTTTCCGCAACAGGCAAGATTTTGGGACCATTCCCATACTTCGACGTTGCGTTCCGAAGGGAAAAAAGTCCTCCGTGGTCACGACCGGTTTTCGCGTGGCGGGGAAGCCGAAACGCACCAACCACAACGGACATCGGTGCGTGTCGCACACGGCGGGGATAGCAGCCTGTTGAAAAAGTCGGATTTCGGGAGTTTGGGTGCCACTGCTGGCTTGTCCAGCAGTGATTTTCGAGAGTTTCTCCCATGCACTGCTGGACAAGCCAGCAGTGGCACCCTTTTTCAACAGGCTGATAGGCGAAAATTTCTACCGCGGCGCGATCTATAGCCGTATTGCCCGCGAGAACGCCGAATCGTCGCGGTGAAGATATGCCTGGTAATTCACGCGGGCACGGAGCCGCGTCTCTTGGTATGACCCGTGGCGTTCGATCAAGCCCAGGTCGAAGGCCAGGCGGTCGGAGTAGCCGGGCAACAGCACGCGGTAATCGTAGGGCACACGATCCGATCTCAGGTTGTTGATGTGGTTGCGGATGTTCGTGGTGCAGTTGTTCGTCAAGGTGTCATAGAACTCCGGCTCTTCGTATAGCTTGTTCACCCGCCGCATCACGTCGGCCAACAATTTGCGGGCCTGCTCCTTCGTGGCCGTGGACCGGTACAAGTAGACGTCGCACAGGTCGCAAGCTACCCGCTTCTGGATCAAGTCGCGTTCGCCGGCCACGACGTACATCAACTCATACTGCCGAATAAAGCCCTTAATTGGGTTGAACGCCTCGCCGCGCTCTCGGCGTATCTCCACCGAGACGGCCAAGTATTCCCCGCCCTCGAAGCCGAAGCTGATCATGGTGTGCCCGAGACTGGGGGTTTCGTTGAACGGCACGACGATGAAATCGACCGAACGGAGTTTGTCCAGGTCGAAGGTCTTGTCGTAGTGGGCCGTGGCGACTTCGTTGGGCGCCGGCCAACGGCAGTCGCGGATGTTGTGGACCGTCAAACGGTTTTCATCAAAGTCGGCTCGCGCCAGCACCGCTTGCTCCGGGACCCAATCTCGGCGGTTCGACGGCTTGAACGATTTTACGAGGTCTTCGTTGAGCCGAAGCGAGGGAAACATGGCCTCTTCGGCCGGCTTCGGCTCCGTATCGGCCGGTACTCCGCGGCAACCGACCGGCGGCAATACGATCAGCCCGAGGATTATCCATCCACCAAGTGTCCAACAACCGCGGCACAATGCTAATTTGCGACGCTTGGGCATTTCGGGAAAATCCGTCATCTGCCGAACGTTTCCTGAACGGATGAAAACGACGAGCCTCCGCTGCTAATTTGGGAAATTTCACAGCCGGACTAACTGGATCGGGCGGGCAAATTGACTTGCACGATGTTGGCAGGGTTCCGTTCGTTTAGCCCCGGCGTCCACGCCGGGAATATTTTTCCGATCCGTTGCGAACCCGGCGTGGACGCCGGGGCTAAACGAGCTTTCTCCCGGAATCACGCAAGTCCATTTAGTAATCGTACCAGAGGCCGATGCCGATCTGTTCCTCGAAGGTGTTGTAAAACTGCGTCTGGTCGCTCATGCCGTTGAAATACTGCATTCCGACGCGGCAGAGATGGCCGGTGCAGCCGCGCCACTGCCAGCCGGATTGCACGGTCATGTTGCCGCCGAAATCGTTTGCCTCGCGCAGATGAGCATTGATGGCGAAGAACGGGGCGCCCCAGCCGCCGGTCGGTTCGGCGGGGCTGAAGTCGACGCCGAACTGGAACTCCCAGGGCTTCGCGCCGCCGTCGGTGCTGAACGCCCAGTCCGCCTCCGAATACAGACGCAGGTTGGGACTAAGATAAATCGCCATGCCCAAGACCATCGCGTCGCGGACGTAGTTGATCCGCGGGTAGCCGGGATGTCGGACCATGAACTCGTCGCCCAGATGCGAGCTGAGGTGGTAGTAAGCTAACTTCGTCTCCCAACAGCCGCGGCGGGTCGTCAGCGGAATGCCGAAGCGGTAGTCGGCCGAGACCAGGTCGCGGCCGTTATCGAGGTCCATCCGCGGGAAGGCGGCCCCTTCGAAGTCCAACTGCCAGCCTTGCGGCCAGAGGGCGTTGTCGGTCCCGTATCGCAGGATGCCCACCCGGCCGCCGAGTGTTGCGTCCCACATCCAGTGTTCATTGCGCATCCGGACCCACTGGCTGGCGATGCGCGGCTCGCGACCGCCGGCCAAGTACGATTTGTACATCAGGCCGGAAGGCAGAATCCGCCAAATCCAAGGTTCGCCGTAGACCAGCGCTGGATCGACGTAGGCGTTGGCGTCCAATGTTTGGGCCGCGGCGGCGGTCATGGCGTCTGGACTGCCGTACGGCGCGTATAGCGGTCCGGGGTCCTCGTAGGACGCATGCACCGCGCCGCCGGTGACCGAGGTCGATATACCCGGCAGCACGTCGTCGTATGGCGACAGTGCCGGCGCGCCGACGTCGGACGCAGTAGCCGCGGACGTGGATGGATACGTCGAAGAATACGTCGAAGGATACGTCGAAGGATATACGGCCGGCGCGACGCTGGGCGCCATCCGTTGCGGCGGCGTGGGGTACACCGGAACCTGTTGACCCAAGGCCGACGCGGCCAATTCCAACAGCGTTGCCCCGCACACCGATCCGACCAACACAAAAACCAACGGAAAGCGACCAGAAAGCATGGCGAAAATCCTCCGAACCGGACACTAGAAAAGGTAGTGAAAGGGGGAAGCAGTGTAGCGATTTCCGCAGTCCGATGGGAGGCCGATTCTTTGTCGGCGCAACTCCTTGAGTAACAACGAGTTGCGGATTTTCCGCCCCCCCATGTCCATTCTTTGCCGTTGACATCTTCTATACTCAAGGTAGGATGGCCGCACGTTCACGATTTGCCGTCCCGCTTTTCACGCATGGGAAATTGGCTCGTGAACCGATTTTCGGCTGCGAAAAAGGGACCGGCTCCCGGTCTGGGATCGGTTGATATTATTTCCGAGGAAAGGGTGAAATCATGATCGAGCATCGAATAATAGAGGGCAAGGGGATAGTGGTCGTCGAGCCGATCTCGGCGCTGTCGTCTGGGGATTTTCGCTGCCTGAGCGAATCAGTCGACGCCTATCTGGTCGAGCATCCCACTGTCCGCGGCCTGCTGATTCACTCCAAGGAATTCCCCGGCTGGGAAAGTTTCGCGGGCCTGACGGCCCACATCCGTTTCATCCACGACCACCATCAGAAGGTCGAGCGCGTGGCGCTGGTCACCGACAGTTCGATGGGCTCGATGGCGAAGACGCTGGCAAAGCATTTCGTCTCGGCCGAAGTCCGCCACTATCCTTACGCCGATCTCGACGACGCGATGGAATGGCTCGAGTCCGAGTGACTCGCGTCTTAATCCGAAAGAGTCGAGAAAAAGCCCGCGGGCTGCCTTATTGAAACGTCAATATCTCCATTTTTCTCCTCACTGCCCATCCGCTGCTTTCGCGGCTACAATGGCGGCATGGGCCAGCAAGAACACCAGCCCCGACGCATCGCGGTCATCGGCGGCGGCATCGCCGGACTGGCGGCCGCGCATCGGCTGGTCGAACTCGATCCGCGCTGCTCGGTGACGCTGATGGAAGCCGGACCGCGCCCCGGCGGCGTTCTGTTCACCAGGCATGAAGACGGCTTTCAGGTCGAGCAGAGCGCCGACAACTTCATTACGACCGTCCCCTGGGGGCTGAATCTCTGCCGGCGGCTCGGGCTGGAAGATCAACTCGTCCAGACCAACCCGGCCTGCCGCCGCACGTTCGTCGTTCGGCGTGGGCGAATGCATCTCTTGCCCGACGGTTTTCTGATGATGGCCCCGACGCGGCTCTGGCCGCTGGCCGTCACCGGGATACTCAGTCCGCTGGGCAAAATCCGCGCGGCGATGGAGTATCTCATTCCGCCGCGCCGGGACGAGGCCGACGAGAGCATGGCGGCGTTTGTCCGCCGACGGCTGGGACGCGAGGCCTTCGACCGACTGGTCGAGCCGTTGGTCGGCGCGGTCTACGCCGCCGATATGGAGAAGCTCAGCGTGTTGGCCACGCTCCCGCGCTTCCGCGAGATGGAGCGGGAACACGGCAGCCTGATCCGCGCGATGCGCCGCCGGATGAAGAACCGTTCCCGCGCCGGACGCGAGAGCGGCGCTCGCTACAGCATGTTCGTCACCATCCGCGACGGACTATCGAGTCTGGTCGAGAGAATCGTCTCTCGTCTGCCGGCCGACACGGTTCAAGTCAACACCGCGGCAACCCGGATCGAACGCCTCGGCGACGGCTGGCGGGTGTGGACCGAAGAAAATGATGAATGCAGAATAATGAATGATGAATGTGCCGCAACTAAACCGTCGGTCCGTAATTCATCATTCATCACTCATCATTCATCATTCGATGCCCTCATCCTCGCCACGCCCTCGCCGGTGACGGCGAAGCTGTTGCAGACGGTCGACGCGACGCTCGCAACCCGGTTGGCTTCGATCGACCACTCCGGCACGGCCATCGTCTCGCTCGGCTACGAGTCCGACCGGATCGGCCATCCGATGAACGGAATGGGCGTCGTGGCGCCGGCCGTCGAGCGGAGTCCGATCCTGGCGTGCAGCTTCAGCAGCCGGAAATATCCGCATCGGGCACCCGATGGGAAGGAGTTGCTGCGGGTATTCGTCGGCGGCGCCCGCCGGCCGGAGTTGGCCGAAATGGACGACGACCGCTTGTTGCCGCTGGTGCTCGACGAGCTGTCGCGGCTGCTGCATATTCGCGGCGAGCCTTGTTTTTGCCGGGTTGCCCATTGGCCGGCGACCATGCCGCAGTATCACGTCGGCCACAAGGAGTTGGTGGCGGAGATCGAGGCCCACGCGGCGGCGTTGCCCAATCTGCAACTGGCCGGCAACGCCTATCGCGGCGTCGGCATCCCCGACTGCATCCACGGCGGCGAGCTGGCCGCGGAACGGATTCTCGAAACCAGCCGAATCGCCACGAACCGGGACTAATCGGTGAGAAGTCTTCGGATGCGATGTCTGCCCGGCTCGACCACCACAAACATTTTCCGCAATTCCTGTTCCGAGTGAGATTTCAACACCCGCTCAAGTTCGCTATGCACTGCTCCTTGTGATTGCGGCAACATCCGAAGATACAGAACTCCTGAGAGAATACTCTTTACGAAAACGAGATTGCCGAAATCTCGATCGCGGGTCACGAAAATACGCTCTTGCTCCCCGGCTATGCGGAGCAGTTCTTCATCCGCCGCTTGCGACAATCCGATCCGAGAGACGGGCACAACATCATGCCCCAGATTGCTCAGAAATCGCGCCGTACTCGCATACACGTCTTGGTCGAGCAGGAACTTCATGCCTCGGCCGCCGTCAAGTGTACTTCCTCCGCCGCGACCAACGCAATCGCATAGCGAATGCAGGCATGGATGTCTTCCAGCGTTAATTCGGGATAATAGTCCTCGATAATTTTCTCAAAGGAAACACCTTCATCCAAGAGCTCCAGGACATTTTGTACGAGTATCCTGGTGCCTGCCACGCAAGGCTTGCCAAAGTGGATTTGGGGATTGACCTCGATTCTTTCGACCATCTTGATTTCCTTTCTGAGGAGCCTACCGTAATTCTTACCGAATCGGCGTCACAAAGCAATGGCGATAGCTACGTGGGGTGGGACAAGCGTAGCGTAGCCCCACTAAAAACCGAGAAAATACATGATGGGACTGCGCTACGCTTGTCCCACCCAACTTTCTTCTGTTAAAGTGGAGTATGCAATCGGCCGGCGGAAACGGCCGTTCTGAAGCGCCTTTTGGGAAAAAACCGGCATGTGCGCGGCGAATAGTCGAGACGTTATCCTTGATTCGATCAACGACGGCGTGTTCACCGTCGACGACCGGTGGCGGATCACGTCCTTCAACCGCGCCGCCGAGCGGATCACCGGCGTGAAACGCGAACAGGCCCTCGGAAAGCCCTGTTGCGAGGTCTTTCGCGCGAGTATATGCGAAACCGCCTGCGCACTGCGCGAAACGCTGAAAACCGGCCGGCCGATCGTCAATCGGGCGATCTACATCCTCGACGCCCGCGGCAACCGCGTGCCGATCGGCATCTCCACCGCCGTCTTCCGGGACGCCGAGGGAAACGTCCTCGGCGGCGTCGAGACCTTCCGCGACCTGAGCCTGGTCGAGGACCTCCGCAAGGAAATCGAGGCCGGCTATAGCTTCGGCGACATCGTCGGCCGCAGCCGGGCGATGCGCCAGGTGTTCGAGCTTGTGCCGCGGATCGCCGAGAGCGGCAGCTCGGTGATGATCGAGGGGGCCAGCGGGACGGGCAAGGAGCTTTTCGCCCGGGCAATTCACAATCTTTCCCGCCGCCGCAAGAAGCGGTTCGTGGCGGTCAACTGCGCGGCGTTGCCCGACACGTTGCTCGAGTCCGAATTGTTCGGTTACAAGGCAGGGGCGTTCACCGACGCGAGGAAGGACAAGCCCGGCCGGTTCGCCCTGGCCGACGGAGGCACGCTCTTCCTGGACGAGATCGGCGACGTCTCGCCGGCCATGCAGGCCCGGCTGCTGCGCGTCTTGCAAGAACGGATGTACGAGCCGCTCGGCGGCGTCGAGCCGGTCGAGACCGACGTCCGGCTGATCGCCGCCACGAACAAGGACCTGGCCGCGCTGGTGGAGAAAGGGACGTTCCGCGAGGACCTCTTCTATCGCATCCACGTCATCCGGCTGAAGCTGCCCGCGCTGCGCGACCGGCGGGAAGACATCCCGCTGCTGGCCGAGCATTTCATCGCCAAGTTCAACCGCTTGCAGGTCAAGGACATCGCGGGCCTTTCGGACGAGGTGCTCGCCCGGCTGATGGAGCACGACTATCCGGGCAACGTCCGCGAGTTGGAAAACATCATCGAACACGCCTTTGTGCTTTGCCGGGGCGCGTTGATCGAGCCGGCCCACCTGCCGCCGCAGTTGCGCGGAGCCACGGCGGAACAGTCGCCGAATCTCGCCGGCATGACGTTGCAGGCGATGGAGCGGCTGTTGATCGCCGACGCCTTGCGGCGCAACGACGGCAACCGCGCGGCCGCCGCCCGACAGTTGGGCATCAACCCCAGCACCCTCTTCCGCAAGATCAAGTCGTTGGGGATCGGAAAAATCTGATCGTTTAGGCGGTGTCCACTTCGGCCTGGCCGACGGCGTGGAAGTATCGCCCGACGATTAGGGTTGTTTGGCAAGGCTCGGGTGCATTCCACACTTTGCGTCGTTTGATTTATCGCTTAGCCCGAAGGGCTTGTAATATGACAGCCCATCCCTGAAAGAGTCCATTGTGTCAAGGGCCTCCTGGCGGGATTTTTGACGCACGGTCAGCGCAAAAGTCCCACAAGGGCTTTTTTCTCCCGTTTTTCCTCGCTTTGTCG
>JAHIKV010000132.1 GCA_018897395.1 Planctomycetota bacterium
ACTCTACGACGCGGACGGAAAAATCGTTCCCAACGCCGGCAAGGTCACGGACGACGGGTTCTACGACATCGTGTTGGAGGACGGCTACCAGGGCGTGAACTACATTTTTGGCGAGTCGGTATATCCGGCCCTCGCCGTCTCTAAACGGCTGCTGATCGAAGGCGGCCCCGAGCACACGGTCCCTGAACCGGCCACGCTGGTGTTGCTGGCGATTGCCGGACTGGTCCTTGGAGGGTACGCGCGGCGTAGAGTGTAAGGATCGGATGCCGCCGCCGATTCTCCATGAGTTTTCACGGCGACAACTTCGCCCCGTTTTCTTCTGATCTTTTCGCTTATGCCTAGCACAGGATTGCCGGGGTTGGACCGCGTTTTTCGGGGACTGACGCCGGGCGACAACGTCGTTTGGCAAGTGGACTCAGTGAGCGACTTCTCGCCCTTCATGCTCCCCTATTGCCGATCGGCGACGGCAGGCGGCGGCAGGCTGGTCTACTTCCGCTTTGCCCGGCATGATCCCTTGGCGCCGGAACCGCTCGGGGCGACCATCCATCAACTCGACACCGGCGACGGGTTCGAGCGGTTCATCGCGGCGGTCCATCAAAAGATTCACGAAGCGGGGCCGGAGGCCTCCTTCGTCTTCGACTGTCTCTCCAGTCTGGCCGAGGTGCGGCAGTATTCCCAACGGAAGGTGGACGTGATCGACCTGGAGGCCAACCAGTTCGTTTCCCGCGATTTTGCCCGCGTGGCGTCGCGGAGCTTTCGGCTGCCGGTCGAGATATTCGCTTCCCGCGGCGAGCGGTCGCCGCGCGGGCCGGGCCGGGACGAGACGGCCGACCGCGAAAACCTGGTGCTCACCTTCGACGATCTGCTTACCCGAACGCCCTTCGTCGCCGACATGCGCGAGATGCTCCAAACCCTGCGGGAGGCATACGACTATCCGGTCGATCTGGAGTTTACCGCGAACTTCCTCGACCGCGACCGCTACAAAATAAATCTGGTGCAGTGCCGGCCGTTACAAGTTCTCTCGGACAGTCCCGCCGTCGCGCTGCCCGAGACGATCGAACCCGATGACCGCGTGCTGGAGGCCCGCGGCGCGGTGATCGGCCGCAGCAGGGTAAACCTCATCGACCGGCTGGTCTACGTCTCGCCCTCGGCCTACGGGCAGCTCCCGCTCGGCGAACGCTATTCGATCGCGCGGCTGATCGGCCGGCTGCTGCACGTCGACCGGCCGTCGCTACGGCAGGTGATGCTCGTCGGGCCGGGCCGCTGGGGAACCACCACGCCCTCGCTCGGCGTGCCGGTCAGCTTCGCCGAAATCGACACCGCACGAATCCTCTGCGAAATCGTCGCCATGCGCGAGGACCTCGTCCCGGACGTCTCGTTGGGCACGCACTTCTTCAACGACCTGGTGGAAATGGACGTGCTCTACATGGCGCTGTTCCCGGGGCGCGAGGGGAACTCCTGGAACCGGGCGTTTTTCGAGCAGACGCCGAACCGGCTGGCGGAGATTATGCCCGGCGAGGCGAAATGGTCGCACGTGGTCCGCGTGTTGGACATGCCGCTGGCCTCCTGCGGCGGCGCCGTCTTGACGCTGAACGCCAACGCGATGACGCAGCAGGTTGTGTGCTATCTGGAACGGGAGTGAGATTGGCTAGACTCCATTCCGCTTAATGTGGGGGTTTGACAGCCGCCCCCCAAAGAGGCAAGATAATGGAGGCGGTGGGATGGGAAGGGAGATCGTTTTCACCGATTGCCCCCCTTATGGGTAAACGGCCCTCGACAACGATCTCCGCCCACTTGCATCGGCCGGGAACTTTTCGCCTCCCGACGCGCGTCCTAAATTTCAGAGAGACCGCAGTGAGCGACGACGCCCAACTGATAGACCAGACGCTGGCGGGCCAGTCGGAGGCCTTTGGGGAACTGGTCCTGAAATACCAGGACCGGCTCTTCAACACGGTCTTCCACGTGGTCGGCCACGCCGAGGACGCCCGAGACATCGTCCAAGAGGCGCTGGTCCAGGCGTTCATCAAGTTGGAGACGTTCCGCCGCCAAAGTGCGTTTTACACTTGGCTGTACCGGATCGCCTTCAACGCGGCCGTCAGCCACCAACGGCGACGCCGGCCGACAGTTTCGATGGACCGCGCAAGGGAAAAAGCCTATTTGGAACCGCCGGATGAAAAAGACGACCCGGCCGAAAGCCTCGAACGAAAGGAACGGTGCCGCTGGGTGCGCCGGGCAATCGCACAACTCGCGGAAGAATATCGGGCCGTGATCGTATTGCGCGAAATCGACGGCTGTTGCTACGAAACAATCGCCGAAGTGCTCGATCTGCCGATCGGCACCGTCCGCAGCCGCCTGCACCGAGCACGACTGCAACTGAAAGAACGCTTAAGCGATATGTTGGCCGCCGAAAAAGCGGGGGATAGGGAAGAGTGATTGGGGATTAGGGATCAGAAAAGAGGGCTGGCCGGTTTACCGGCCAGTAATACCGCTTGCGGTTTCGCATCGAATATACTGAAAACTAAATACTGAAAACTGATAACCGACGACTCGGGCGCCATGAACGATCCGACGCAAAACGAACTGCTCAGCGCTTATCTCGACGGCGAACTCAACGCCGCCGAACGGGCGGACGTGGAACGGCTGCTGGCCGCCGACCCGGCCGCGCGGCAACTGCTCGACGATCTCCGCGCGATCAGCGTCACGCTCCAAGCTCTGCCGCAAGAAAAGATCGGCGAAGACCTGAGCGGGGCGGTGTTGCGCACCGCCGCGCGGCGCGTGCTCCTCGAAGGCGCGCCCGGCGAGACGGAGGACGCGACGCCGGAGAGCGTGCCCCTGGGCAGATCGGTCTTTCGCAGATTGTTCAACGCCCGAGGATTGGCCTACGCGGGAATCGCCGTGGCTTTTGCCGTCGTGATTACGGTCTTCGAGCGGCATCAGGATGGTCCGGCGGCGGACAAAGACGCCAAGCAGGCGGCCCTGGCGACGCCGAAGCCCGAGAAATCGGCCGAAGAGCATGAGGATTTGCCGCCCACGATCCGAGCCGCCCGCGACTCGGTCGTCGAATCGGCGAAGCCGGCCGACGCGCCGGACGAGAAAATTGCCGGCACGGCTGAGGAACCTTCGGCCGAGCGGTTCGCGACGAAACCGGCGAAAAGGGCCGCGCCGGCGCCGGAAGCGCCCCTTGCCTTCTCCGCCGTGCCCCTCGCCAACAAGGCCATGAGTGGTCGGGCGGCCGCAGCCGACAAAAAGGCCCTGGCAGGCAAAGAGGTGCTCGTGGTCCATTGCGACGTCACGCCCGAGGCGGTCGCGCGGAAAACCTTCGAGAAACTGCTGGCCGCCAACGGCATCGCCCGGCGCAGGCAACTCGAGCTGGGAGACTTGGACAACGACACCAAGACCAGCGGCGATGGAGCAGTGCAAGAAGGCGGGGACAAGGAGAAGTGGCGAAAGGACGCCGAGATCGCTCCGCCGCCGGAATCGGGCGAGGTGGCCCTGATCTACGTCGAGGCCACCCCGGAGCAGATCGAGGCCACGTTGGCCGCGCTCGCCGCACGGCCAAAGGCTTTCTCGAACGTTTCCGTGAATCCGCCGCGAGGAGCGCCGCCGTCGCACTTGGCACTCGGCCGGCTCGGCCGGATCGAGGCGCGGCCCAAAGCCGGCGCCGGCGTCGGCGCCGGCGAAGGTTTCCGGGAGAAGGCAACCGCCCGCGAGCCGGGAAAGGCGGCCCAGTCCGAGGCCGCTTCTCGCGGCGGCGCGGGCACGTTCGGCGCCGCACCACCAGCGAACAACCTTGCGGAATCGCAACAAACCCCGGCGCGCGATCCCGACGCACCGGGGGAAGCGAACGGACGGATCGAAGCGGACGCGGACGAGCATGATGCGGATAAATTGCGGCGAGAAACCAAGAAAAAGGAGGACCGGCATACGCAATCGTCGGCTCAGCCTATCCCCCGGCAACGGGTCTTGTTCGTGTTGCGCGTCGCCGGCGGCGACCATCCCCCCGCGGCAGCCGCCAGGATCAAAGCGGCGGATCAGCCCGAAGCGGCCAAGTCCAAACAAGAGGCCGCCCCGCCCGCCGAAGCGCCGGCAAAACAGAAATAATCGGGACATTCCGGGCATAATCCCATTTAGCCCGCCGTGAATACACGGCGGGGAGCAGTTGACCGAGAGGCGCTATCGGCAATGAGCGAAGCCGCACCGCAAGAATCGCCCGAAGTCCGGCCGCAGCCGCGCATCCCACCCCTGGACAAAATGGCCTTCGCCCAATTGTCCAACGCCGTCCGGCAGTCTGGCCTGACGATCAACGCCGACGCTGTAACTTCCGTGCGCGACAACGAGTTCCGCACCGAGCGCTACCAAAAGGCGTTCGATGTGATCGAAGGGCTGTACATGCGGCTGAACGCCGAGGCTTCGCGGCGCCGGTCGGAGCTGCTGCGGGAGGCGGTGCAGTACAAATCGGGCGCGCTGAAGATGACGCCCAAGGAGTGGCTGCTCCGCCAGCGGCGTGAGACGGAGAATACGCAACGGATCGAGCATGCCCGGCGGCATTTCACGCGAATTCTCGACGCCCTGGCGGTGATGCGGGCAGAGACGCCCGAAACGCCGCGGATCGAGCCGTCCGACGAGTGAATTGTCCCCTCCCGTGCCGTTTCCTCGTTACGCCGCTCCGCGTGGGAACGAGGGTTGCCGGCGGAATCTCTCTGCGCCGTCAACACTTTTTCCACGCCGACGCGGCAACCGCATCGCCCGGCACTCTCGGGGGGATCAGCCCGTTTCGCCCGCGTTTCACGGGGATTATCGTTGCTATTTTCGTGCCTTTGGCCGGCCGCTGGAGGAACCGCCGCCGGGCGCGGTAAAATGATCGGCGGTCACTCACGTCAAGGTTCGTAGGCTGGGGATTGCGTCTCGACTTCTCCACAGCCGAGAGAAGGCGGGACACCCAGTCTACGAGCTTTTTAAGTTGTCGGTTTTCAGTTATCAGTTGTCAGTTATCGGGTATACAACTGACAACTGACAACTGACAACTGATAACTGACAACTGAAAACTTCTCACGGAGTCAATCTTCATGGAAGAGCAATCGACGCTCGTCGCCGAGGCCTCGACCGAGTACGTCGGCCGTTGGAACCGATTGGTAAGCACCACGAATTGGCAAAAGGGACAGATCATCCGCCAGTGGCGCGAGGCGCTCGAAGAGGCCGGCACGCCACCGGAAGAATACACCGACGAGGCCTGGAGCCGGCGGGTCGGCGGGGTCAGCCCGCAACACGTCGGCCGCCTGCGGCGCGTGAATGAGCGGTTCGGCGACGTTTTCGAGCAGTACTCCGGCTTGTACTGGAGCCATTTCCACGCGGCGCTGGACTGGCCCGACGCCGAGATGTATCTCGAAGGCGCCGTGCAAAACGGCTGGTCGGTCCCCAAGATGCGCGATCAGCGGCGGGAGGCCGCCGGCGCCGTCGAAGCATATCTGGAGCAGGGCGATTCAGCCCTCGTCATTTCCGAGCCGGAAGTAGACGTCTCCGACCGCGACGACCGGCAACTGCCGAATACGATCTCCGAGACGGTGGGCGAGGTCCGCGGCGCGGGCCGGCCCGGGGACGATGAGTCGGAGTTCGAGCCGCACGGAGCCGGACTGCCCGAGGCGTCCTGCGCCGCGGCCGGAGCGCCGCCGGTGCGTCCGTTCGAGTCGTTGCCCCCCTTGCCGCCGGACGTAAACGAGGCGTTCGAGTCGATGAAGCTGGCGATACTCGCCCACAAGGTATCCGGCTGGCGTGACATTGCCCGCGACGACGTGTTGTCCGTTCTCGACGCGCTCCGTCAATTGGCCCTGGCCCCGGCGGAATAGGGTGGGGTCAGACCGTGATTAGTGATTAGCGGGCGAGAGCGATACCAGCAGGGAAAACCGATGGCCGCTAATCACTAATCACGGTCTGACCCCAAGAACCATGTCAGAACCGCATCGACTCGGGCAGCAAGTCTTTCATGCGGTCTAAGAAGCCGCTGCGTTCGGGCGGAGTCTCCTCGGCCGGAGGATGCTTGGCGGCGGACGCCCTCTCCGACGGCACGGCGCCCGGCGGCAGGGGGACGTTCTCCTCGAGGAAGCGCGGCCAATAACTCTCCAGCAGACGGACGCAATCGCCGGCTTGCCCATTTTGGAGTTTCACGTCGGCCAGCGTGATGAGCTTCGACAGCTCGACCATTTCCGGCTTGGTGAAGGCCAGATTATATATCCGCACGTCGTCGATCCAAACCTCGCCGGCGCCCATCAGATCGAATCGGACCCGGAGCGAGGCGAGTCCTTCCAGCGGCAGATCGTCCACCTGAAAAACGTATTGTCCCCACTCGGGCAGAATGGGAACGGCGGGCCGACCGGGACCGGGCGCGGAGCCGACCGGGGCATAGCGGTAATAGTCGCGCCCGCGGAGTTTGCCTTCCACCGCCAACCGCAGCGGCGGTTGACTTGCCGCGTCGGACGTCCGCAGCCACACCGACACGGTCAGCCGTCCCGTGGCCGGCGCGGCGAACGGCCGGCTCACCAAACAGGCCACCGGGCCGGCGCTGGCGATCTTCACCGACTGCCGGTCGCCGTGCCGGTGCGTTTCATCCAATTTGATTTCCACGTTGTTGCGATTGGTCGTTGCCCAATCGGGAACCGGATCGTTGCCGGCCGCGGGTTTCTCGAAATCCGCGTTGACCACCACGTCCAGCGGCGGCGGATTGCGCAGCGTCGCCGCTCGGGCCCCAAGCCGGCGGATATTCAACGCCAACTCGGCATCGACCGCGCCGGACCAGACGACGTGCGGGTTGGAACATCGTGCGCCCGGGTCCGAGAGCCGCACGGCGACCAGGTCGTATGGCTCCAAGCCGACTTCCCAATACAGGCCCGAGCTTGCCTCGGGTTTCAACGGTTCGATCTTCCGCGAGCCGGTAAGCTCCTCGATGCGGCAACCGGGCGCGGCTTCGACGTGGAGACGTGCGGTGACCGGAAACGGGGCGTCGTTGACGGCGTACAGATATGTCCGGCCGCCGTGAGCGCACCAACGGAACGTCACCGGCTGCGATGCGTCGGCCGCCCGATTGCCTCTCACCGGTTGGAAACGGACCGACGGTAGGGCGCGGTAGGCGGCCGCCAGATCGCGCAGCGTGTCTTCCGCGCCCATCGGCAACACCCAACCGCCGTCGACCATCACCTGTGCGTCGAGCGTGGCAAGGCCGTGGACGAAGCGGCGCCGGTTTCGCGCCCCCGCCGGCGCCGGCTGGGAGACCAGCCACGTTTGGCTTGGCTCGAAGGGATTTTTCTGGTCGAACGAGCCGATGCGGACCTCGCGCGGCTGGTGGAAGAAGATGCTGCCCGGGGCGGCGAACCCCTGGAAACAACTATCGATGTCCGGCATCTGTCCGATTTCCAGATCGACGGCGCGGCGGCCCAAGTCGTCCTGGGGTACGATCCGCTCGGGCCGCAAGAGGACGATCCGGTCCGAATCGTCGCGGAAATGGCGGGCGTCGATACCCACCCGCAACAACGCCGCGGCGATGGTCGTCTGCCGGGGCAGCGCCGGCCGCAGTTCGGCTTCCATCGCCGGCCCGCCGAGCATGTTCGCCCCGGCCAGGTAGAGGCGTCCGCCGGGGCGGATCGAAGCGAGTTCGTCGGCGGCGCGGCGGTAGAACTTCGCCAGTTCCGCCGCCCGCCATTGGAGCCATGCCCTGCGATTCGGTTCTTCGGCCAGAAACTCCGCGCGACGGGCGAAGCGTTGCGGCCCCGCGCCGGGAACGCGCAGATCCGTTGCCCGCTCGAACCGGTCAATCGTCGCGTCGTCCAGCCCCCAATCCGGTCCGGGGAGTTGGGCGTAGCCGTCGGCCGAGAGCTGCACGGCCACTCCGGCAAACGACGGGCGCCGCGCGTAGCGGGCGGCCAATTCTCGCAACACCCCGAGCATCGCCGCTTGCACGCGCGGATGGAGCACGTTGTAGTAGGGCGCCAAACCGCGCCGCGGCGGCCAGACGCCGCACCATGAGGTCCCATCGGCGCCGATCCATTCGATCCCTTCGGATTCAGGTCCGCCGGCGCGGAGAATCGACTCCAACTCGGGCAGCGGCGCGGCGAACTCGACCGCGGGTATCAGTTGCAGGTCCTCGCGGTCGAACAACCGCAACAGCATCTCCAACACGTCCTTTTGGACCGGATCCTGGGCGGAGGCGAAAAACGCGCCGGTGTCGTAGCGCGGCGTGGGCTGCAACAAAGCACTGGGATAGATCGCGCTGCCGTCGGCCAACACGGCCAGCATCAAGCCGTTGTAGCCTGCGTGGTGAAGATATTCGACCAGCCGCGTCCCGCCCTCGTGGAACGTCCACCAGTCGTCCAGGCTGCGGCCGCTCCATGCGTCGAAATATTCGTTTGCCGAGAAGTTTTCGGATAACAGGGGGCGATCGAGGTACGCTGCCAGCAGCCGCTGGTTCGCGCCCCCGCGCCGCGGCAGCGACCGCGGCAACCGCTCGCCGCCGGCCAGCACACGGATATTTCCGTACACCGCCGGAGCCCGGTCGCGCCCGTTGGCGACCAGCAGCAAGGGCGTCGTGGTGCGGGGCCAGAAGATCATCCGGTAGCGCTGCCGACTCGGCGTAGAGTCCGCGGCGGCCACTTTCTCGGCGTTGTCAAATCCCGCCCCCATTTCCAACGGCATCAACGCGCCGGCGGCGTTCGGCTCCAGAACGCTGATCCTCAGGGTCTGCGGCACGTCGCTCGGATATTCAACCTCCAAAACGTGCGGTTGTCCGGGCCGGTTGATCGGCAGCCAGTAAGCCTCCCAACTAACGTCGGGCGACTCGGCGTTGGGTTTCAGCTCGGCCAATTTGCCCAGCGCGTGGCGGCGCGTTTGCAGGCAGCCGTTTCCCAACGGCCCTTGCCACGACCGAGGCAGACGCGACTTGGTCAACGGCAACTGCGGCAATTTGTGAAGTTTCTCGTACCATCGCGGATTGGCCGGATCGATCTCCAACACCTGCGTCAACTTTTCGCCGGGCCGGCCGGCCGGCGGACGCCGCGGATCGAGCACCACAAGCTGCACCCGCCGCTCGGCGATCGTGCGCCGCCAACTCAACGGTTGCCGGACCGCCTGGGACCAGTTGGGACTGGTCGCGGCGGTGATGACGATATCGTAGACCCCCTCCTCGCCGGGCAAAGACGCCTCGAAGGCGACGACCGCCGCGTCGTCGGCTTGCACTTCCTCCTGTTGCGACCAATACTCCTTCTTGCCTCCGAGCAGTTGTACACGGATGCGCACCCTCTCGTCTGCGGATAAGGGCAGCCCCCGCGGCTCGACGTTGAACTTGAACGATTCGCCGGGTGCGAATACCAGGTTGTCGCGATCGAAACGGACGCGGAGCAAGTCGCCCGGCGCACGCATCGCCAGCAAGCGGTTTCCTCGATCGTCCAACTCCTTGTTGACGAACTCGCCGGATAGCTCGGCCAACGGAATCTCGATGGCCGTCTGGCGCTCGGGCTGGTCGGCGGCCGAAAATCTCAGCAGCAATTTCGCGGCCGGCGGGGCGGAGACGAGCACGTCAACCCCGTCGTAACCGCGCGGGCTGCGCTGTTGAAAGCGAAGTTTCGCTTCGCCGCCTCGCGCGGGGCCTTCGAGCCACATCGAGCCTGGCTCATCGGCCTCGATACCCAACGGCCGCGGCTCGGAGAGCGTTCCCTCGCTGACCGAGATGGTTCCGTGCCAGAGCCGGTTTTCGCCGCCGCCCCAGGCGATCCGCACGCGAACGTCGCCGGCCGCGGCCGCATGTGCCGCCAGCGCCAACAACAGAGCCAATCCGGCGCAAGAAAAATGCCTCGCGGCGACCGTCCAAGCGGTCGGCATACGGTCTGCTTGCGATGTCCTCGGACCTCCCTGTCCGATCATCGTTAATCCCGCGGCTGCAAGATAATTGAGGGTGTCCGGGAATTGGCCCGCAAAAACAGCTATTTAGCCACGGGTGAATACACCCGGGGCACGGTCTGGTGCGTCCAACCACCGCTGCCCGCCGTGTATTCACGGCGGGCTAAATGGTACTATTCCCGGACACCCTCAGATAATTAGAACAATTGAGGGCGGATTATAGTGAGAACCCCTTTACTCCACTATGCCGATTGGGCGGAAAATCAATGCCACAGCCACTCTGCTCACCATAGACCGGCTAAAACGGGCAGGATGGCGAAACTACGTTGCCGACCACTCGGGATCGGGAGTGCGGCATATCTTCGGCGTGATGGACCCTTGGATCGACGCGACTGCACGTTCCGCTACTGCCACGGCGTCGGGGTCCGGGTGGGCCTCGATGGTCACCTCGAAACGGCGCGACTCGCCCGGCGCCAAGGTGGCCACCCGCCCCTTTTCCTTCTCGAACGACCGGCGGTTGGGATAATTGATAGCCGGCTCCAGACCGGTAACGTATCCGTCGGCTGCCGCCTGCCGGTTTTTCCAAAGCGTGAAGCAAGGCAACTGTTGTTTGTTGAACTTAACGCTGACGCCCTGATTGCCGTCTGCCGAACGGAGCAGCGCCCGCGTTTGTCCCGAGGCATCGGCGGCTGGATCGAAAAAGAAACACGCCTCGGGTTTACCCGGCGTTTCGGGGTCGTAGACGTTCCAGCGGTCGATGTCCGCCGCTGCCACGGCGTCGCTCGGGGCCATTTTCTTGATTGGCACTATCACGCCGGCCCCTTGAGAAACCAGCGGAAGACCAAAATTAATGTGATAGAGCAACTCCAGTTCGCCCGGCTCGGACGAAAGGTTCGTGATCTCGTCCGTAACAGTCAGCCAAGGTTGGCCGACCTTCGTGCTGATAGTTGAGACCATTCGCAGCTTGCTGCCGAACAGTCGGGCTTCTTCGACCACGCCGCGAACGGCAATTTCGCCCGAGTCGCCGTCGATCGTCACTTCAACCTGGTTCGCCGACGTATTGGCGATTTTTCCATGCAGCGGCCATTGCAACGTGCCGTCGGGACGAAACTCCGGCGCGCCGTTGCTTTCCAGGCCGCAGCGGACCAGCATCTCATCGAAGCCGCTGAGCCAGCCGATGCCGCTCGGCTCCCATAGTGGCACGAACGCCGGATTGACCGGCCCATCGACCGGCGATGACCAACCTAGATGCACGTCTCCGCAGACTGCTCCCCAGATGCCCATTCCCCGGGTCGGAACGACGGTGAACCAGAGCTGTCCATTGTCCACCTCGACTATGTCGACTCCGTCGCGCAATCCGCCGCGAAGCGTCCGCTTCGTGACGCTGTAGCCTTCGGCCGCCCCGCCCAAGTCTTCCGATCCGATGGAAATCTGATCGAGGTATACGTCCGCGGCAACGTCGGTAAGGGTCCAGGTTTTTCGGGGCATGGCCTTCGGTCTCCGGGGAGTAATGGAAATGGAACCAGTATAGACGTTTTTTCGCCGTTTAGAAGCGGGGCGGGTCACTTGTCATCAGTGCCTACAAGGTGTACAAAGACCGGCAATACGGCGTTTATCCGGTGGGCTTGCACGCCGGTTAAACGCGGCGGCGTCAGTAATCTTTCCTAGTTCGGAGAATCAACAGCCATGTGTGCATCGAAAATCGTCAATCGGGACAACGTCGGAGCCGTTTTGAGCCGCGCATTGGACGCCGGGGGAGGGATGCTGCGGCTTACGCCCACCTGGGTGCCGCGCAACTTCCTGCATCCCGGCAAGCGGATCAAACTGGCCCCGACCGACTGGTACGCCCTGGGCACTCACCGCGGCGGCATCGACGAACGATGGTTCGCCAGCACCACCGAAGCCGCCAACGACGGCCGCGCGCCGGACGAAGGGCTAAGCTACTGTGTCTTCGAGGGCGAACGGTTCCTGCTAAGAGACGCCGTCGAAGAGGCCGGCCCGCGGATCGTCGGCAAGACAATCTGGGAGAAATACGAACGCTGGCCGGTCTACTCGAAGTTTTTCGACAACATGGGACCGATCCCACACCACATGCACCAGCGGGCGGAACACGCCGCCCTGACCGGCCAGCAGGGCAAGCCCGAGTGCTACTACTTTCCGCCGCAACTGAACGCCGCCGAAAACCACTTCGACTACACCTTCATGGGCCTGGAGCCGGGCACCACGAAGGAAGACGTCCGCCGCTGTCTGGAAAATTGGAACAAGGGGGACAACGGCATCCTCGACCTGTCGAAGGCGTATCGCTTGAAGGCGGGCACCGGCTGGATGATCCCCGCCGGAGTGCTCCACGCCCCCGGCTCGATGTGTACCTACGAGCCGCAGTGGGGCTCCGACGTGTTCGGCATGTACCAGTCGCTGGTCGAGGGGCGCGAGGTGCCGTGGGACTTGCTCGTAAAAGACGTGCCCAAGGACAAGCACCAAGACCTGGACTTCATCGTCGAGCAACTCGATTGGGATAAGAACGTCGATCCGCTTTTCAAGGAACACAACTACATCGAGCCGATCGTTGATGAAGAATGTTCCGGTCCGGGCTACACCGACCGCTGGATCGACTACGGCCGGTTCGACGGCGAGCAGTTGGTCTCGGCCAAGGAACTGACGGTGATGCCGGGCGCGAAGTGCGTCTTGAAGGATCCCGGCGCCAGCGGCTGGATCACGGTTCAAGGCTGCGGCCGGCTGGGCAAGCTCATGATCCAAGCGCCGGTGATGATCCGTTTCGGCGAGGAGCCGTGGGACGAAGTGTTCATCGCCCACGACGCGGCCATTGCCGGGGTGGAGATCGAGAACACCGGCGGCGAGCCTTTGGTCGGGCTGCGCTACTTCGGTCCCGCGACGCACAAGAACATGCCGGAGATCGGCGATCACCGGAAGAAGTAGACAACACGACGGCCGACGGTCGCGCCAAAGTGTGCATAATGCTATTGGATAGCATATACTATGGCTGGCACACCGCTTGCTGAATTTTGCTCAAAGAGATAGAATTTGCGATGTCTTGATTTGGAGGATATCATCGTGACCACACGTGTTGTAAGCCTGGAATTGCCAATTACAGTGTCCCTGGACGAAGCAAAGGTTCTCTTTGCCGTCAAACTCTACGAGGCCGGTAGGGTTTCCTTGGGCCAAGCGGCTCGGCTAGCCGGTTTTTCCAAGCGGAGCTTCATGGACGTATTGGCACAACATCAAGTCCCAGTCTTCAACTATGCCGCCGACGATCTTGCGGAGGAACTCGGGCCGTGAAAGAACCCGTGGGTGGCTTAAGTCCGAGGCGCTTCGGCCGGCCGGTGAATAATATGGGTTGAAAAATGATGAAAACCGCCGCCGGTAAGAACCGCTACTGCGAGTCCGAATCCGTCGTCCTGTACGACGTTCCGTGGGAGACGTACGAAGGCATTCTCGACGCACTGGGGGAATATCACCTGCGCCATACCTACGACCAGGGTACGTTGGAAATGCGGCGAATTCTGTACGGGGTGACATGGGAGGATTACCTGAAGCTCCTGGACGCGACGCCGGACCTCTACTTGCGTCATACCTACGACGAAGGGACCCTGGAAATAATTATGAGTCCGCTAAAAGAACACGATTGGGTGGCAGGAATGATCGCTCGAATGATCGAAGCGTACGCTTTGGCCCTGGACGTTCCGATTCAGAGCATCGGCTCGACGACGATCCGGGCATCGAAGGGCGGGCGCGGCATTCAGCCTGATAGGGCCTACTATCTGGCGAACGAACCTCGAGTGCGATGCAAGGAGACCTACGATCCACGGCACGATCCCCCGCCCGATCTGGTGATCGAGGTCGATGTGACGAGCACTTCGTTGCCGCGGATGCCCGTGCTGGCGAAGATCGGCGTGCCCGAGGTATGGCGGCTGGAACGCGGCCGTCTGCGGTTTTACCGGCTGAAATCGAATGCCAAGTACGGAGCGTCGCAGCGCAGCCTGGCTTTTCCGTTTCTTAAGCCCGCCGACCTGACGCGGTTCGTCAAGCGCCGCGGGAAAATCGGCGAGAACGCGGTGGTGCGGGAGTTCGTGGAATGGGCAAAGAAAGCGCGAACACAAAGCGAGCATTAAATTGACGCCTAACGTGTGGAGCATTTCACGTGAATGGCAGGAAAGTGTTCTCAAACGAAAAACGGCTGTTGCGGATTGGATGCTTGATTTGGGCGGCATGGACGGTTTGCTGTGTCTTGGTAATGCGTGCTGCTCTCGATGAGGTCGACGCCGAAAAGATGAAACCGGGATTTGACATCCTCGAAAAGCTGAAACCGCGTGCCGTCATCGAAAAATCGAGGAGCAATGTGTATTGGCTGAGTTTCATAGCATGGGGCGCGGGATCGGGGGCGATTGGCGGCGTGGCGATGATGTTTTGGAAGGCTAGGTATCATATTGACTACCAAGGAAACGTCGTCGAGATTTTCCACTCTTGGCCGAAGAAACAATTGTTCGTCAATAGCGAACTGCAGGATGAGAACACCGATTTTTCCTTCAGCCGCGTGGAGCTTCACGGCAGGATCAAGTCGGGCGAGGGGGCGGGTCGCCAAGTAAGGGTCTCCTTCGCGTCATTTGGCACCTTGACTCCGGTTTGCGTTGTAATAGACGATGCTGTGGTTTTCAAGGGTTGAGCAACCCGATACAATTCAGCGACTTTTTCACTTGGAGGGCATCGCCTTGACTGCCAAGGAACTCACCCTGGAGTTGCCGCCGACGGTCTCCGAAGGCGAGGCCAGGGTTCTATTCGCCGTGACGCTGTACCAGGCGGGTTTTTTCCTCACCGCTTCACTTAAGGCCCAAGCGCTTCGGCTGGCCGGTGAGTAAAGGGTGTGTAAAAGTTGTCAACCCGGTTTACCGGGCTCCTGTTGGCCGCATGGACAGGAGCCGCGTGAACGCGGCTGACAACCACGGTGTAGGCCGCAACCCCAACCCGGCGTAAACGCCGGGCCGATTACCGCTTCGCGGGAACGCCCGTAAACGGGCGTCGGCATGACGCCGACGAAGCCATCGGGTGGCAGGAGCGGGATGGTAATTGCTGTAACAACAGCACATGGCTATACTAATGGGGTGTCTGGCCCTAATCCCGACTACCTGACTTGTACGGTGATATATGGACGCTGACTCTTTTTTCTGCTTTTTCTTCTTTTCTGTGCTATTGTTTTCGATCATCGGTGGAATCGTCGGCTACTTTCGCGGCCGCGCGGCCGAAGGGGCGGCTTGGGGCTTCTTACTTGGGCCGGTCGGCGTTGGGATTGTGCTCATGCGGGATGACGCACGACCGAAGTGCTCGGCTTGTCTGAAGCCAATTGCGGAGGGCGCTACCCGCTGTCCACACTGCTGTGCAGACCAACCCAAACCGGCCGTAGCGAAACATCCGCCGGCTGTGTGCGGGAATGTGCTGGCCGCAATTTTCGCCGGGTTCGCGTTATTCTTCACACTGCCGTACGTCTACGTGTGTTTCGTGCTGGGATACCCGTTGCCGGCAATGGGCTTCCTCTGCTGGTCGCTGCTGCTTATCGCCATAGTGCTGCGCCCGTTCTTACTACGCAAACCAACTTCCAAGAGTCACATGCAAGCGTCTGCTGCTCCCAAGCGTAAGGGGTAACCGTTCACACCCTGGTGTGTAATTTATCGAAAAACTGATCTGGACACAAACGGGATTTTCTGGGACGACTTACACTATGTCGTCCACTCAACCAAATCCACTGACGATTCCGCCCGAACTCGATGCCGAGATGACT
>JAHIKV010000018.1 GCA_018897395.1 Planctomycetota bacterium
ACGCAGATCGACATCGGCGCGGATTGGCAGTTCTCGCGGAACTGGAGCGCACGGGTGGGATACCGCGTGGTGGCCGTCACCGGCATGGGACTGGCCGACGAGCAATTCCCGCAGTACATGGTCGACACGCCCGAGATCGCCAACATCCAGCACTACAGCAGCCTGGTGTTGCACGGTGCCTTCTTCGGCGTGACGTACAATTATTAGGGGACAGGAGCCGCGACTTTATTGGACTTAGCGGCACAAACCGCTTAACCAATGAAGGAGGGCAGGGATCGGGTCCAGCAGTCTCGTTGGGGCGGCAGTTCTACTGCCGCCCCAACGAGAGAAGGCGGGGACCGGCGAATCGCCGCCCGGTGTCGTTGCGACGCGGCATTACTTTCCGCCCGCGGCGTTCTTTTCACCGGCCCGACGCATAATGTCTTCGATCTTCACCGGCGCGCCGTCGAGGCGCTTGCTCTCGTCGGCCGCCTCCATGAAGGCCAGTATTTCCAACGTCAACCCTGGTTCCCACGCGGAGCGTGGGAACAGGGTTGTTTCGTTATTTGCCCGCGATGATCAAATCGAGTCGTTTGCCGTGTTCATCGGGTGAAAGATTGCCGCCCTCGATGGTCATCCAACCGTTGTAGCCTATTTCTTCGAGAGCTTTTCGCACGGCGGGCCAATCGACGCTCCCCTCACGGATGTTGCGGAACTCGCCGCCGTTGCGGTCGGCCGACAGCTTGAAGTCCTTCACGTGGCACTTGACGATCAGCTTTCCCAGCGAGCGGATCCAATCTTGCGGCGGGGCGTATTTCACATGGTTGCCGATGTCGAAATACGCTTTTACCCAAGGGCTGTCGAACGAGGCGACGAAGTTCGCGAACAACGCGGGCGTTACCCAGAGATTGTTCCAGACGTTTTCCAGGGCGACGACGACGCCCGTCTTTTCCGCCGTTGGTATCAGCCGCTTGACGCCCTCGCGGGAGGCGTCGACGGCGTGATTGTGGGCCTCGATGTATTTTTCATATCTCGAATTGTCGCCGGCGACGACCTGCTCGACGTGGCCCGAGTCTTCGTCGAAACGGATGTCAAAATCTCGCGGCCGGGGGATCGGCATGCCGCCGATCTTGCAGGGGACGATAAGCACGGCGTCCGCGTCGTAGTCTTGCGCCGCGCGGAGGGCGATCTCCATTTTCGTCACGCCTTTCGACAGCGCCGCCTCGCCTTCGTTGAGCTTTCCCCAGCCGAACAACACGGAATGGATCCGCATGCCGAACGACTCTGCCGTTTCGCGCGCGGCGGCCGCCTCGCGGGGCAAGGCCTGCCATTTCGTGGTCTCCATGCCCTCGAACCCGGCCTCCTTCCAAGCGGCGAACACCTCTTTGTTCGGCACGCCGATCAGCGACTTGCGCAAGGTCGTCTTCCACGGCGCGGCGTTCAACCGCCCGGCGACGGAAAAACTGACGCCTGCCGCGGCCGTAGCGGCGAGAAATGTGCGGCGATTCATGGCGACACGCTCGGGGATCGGTACTTGGCGGGATGTAAGTGGAAGAAACACCACTTTCATCATATAGGATCGTACGCCATGTTGCAAGCATCGGCCAATCACTCCACGCTGAACTTGTGGACGGTCAGATGCCGATATTTCTCGCCCGGGCGGAGCAACGTGGTGGGAAACTCCGGCCGGTTGGGCGAATCGGGATAGTGTTGGGCCTCCAAGCAGAAACCGTAATGCCGCTTGAAGGGCTTTCCTCCGCCGGTCAACGTGCCGTCGAGAAAGTTGCCGGTGTAGAACTGCACACCCGGCTGCGTGGTGAAAATCTCCATTACCCGGCCGCTGCCCGGCTCCGTTATCTTGGCCACGAACGTCGGCTCGGTATCGCCGTCGGTCTTGTTCAACACGTAGCAGTGATCGTAGCCCCCTTCGACCTGCCCGATCCGCGACCCGATGGTCTTCGGCTGGGTGAAGTCCATGGGCGTTCCCGCCACCGGCTCCAACTCGCCCAACGGGATCAGGCCGTCGTCGGTCGGCAGAAAACGATCGGCGTTGAGCGTCAGCAGATGATCGAGTACGTCGCCCGCGCCCCCGCCGGCCAGGTTCCAATAGGCGTGGTTGGTCAGATTGACCACGGTCGGTTTGTCGGTCTCGGCCACGTAGTCCATCCGCAACTCGTTGTTGTTTGTCAGGCTGTAAGTCACTTTGGCGGACAGTATGCCGGGGTATCCTTCCTCGCCGTCGGGGCTTTCGTAGGAAAACGCGACGCCCACGAAATCTTTTCCCTCGATCGGTTCGGCCTTCCAGACGACCTTGTCGAAGCCCTTTTCGCCGCCGTGGAGATGATTGGGTCCGTTGTTCGTGGCCAGGGTATATTCCTTGCCGTCGATGCTGAACTTGCCCTTGGCGATGCGGTTTGCGTATCGGCCCACGGTCGAGCCGAAAAAGGGATGGCCCTTCAGATAGTCGTCGAGCGAATCGAGCGAGAGGGTCACGTTGGCCGGCAGGCCGTCGCGGTCGGGGACCTCGACCGAGGTGATTGTGGCCCCGTAGGTCATGATTTTCACCCGCAGCCCGTTGGCGTTGGTCAGCGTGTAGAGATCGACGTCGGCGCCCTCGGGCGTCTTCCCAAAAGGCTCTTTCTTGATGCTCATTTTCCCCTCGATTGTTCCTGTTTGGCCGGTGTCCGGTATTGTCTGATTATGAGCCGGGCAGCCGATCGCGGCCGCCACGACAACGCCCATCACAAGCGTCGCCGTACGTTCCCATGACGATTTCAGGTTACTATTCCTTCGCTGAAAAGTAATAACGATGTCCGGGAGTCGGCCAAAATGTTGCACATTTACCCCCGGGTGAAAACACACGGGGCGAACGGTTTTTTGCGATCAACTTTCCCCGCCGTGTATTCACGGCGGGCTAAATGGAATAGCAACGTAGGGTGCGTCGCGGACGCACCGATATTCTGTAGTTTATGGTGCGTCGCGGACGCACCCTACGGTTCGTTTTCCCGACTGCCGACGCGCATTTTGAGGATCACCTCGCGGCTTTTCAGCGCGTCGGCGTTTTTCGGATCGAGTTCGAGAATCCGCTCGAAATCGGCGATTGCCAAGTCCAACTCGCCCAGCTTGTAGTAGGCGAAACCCCGGTTGGCGTAAGCGGGAATGTAGCCCGGGTCCAAACGGATCGCCCGCGAGTAGTCGGCGATCGCGCCCGGGATGTCGTCCAGCTTGCGGCGGGCCAGGCCGCGGTTGTAATAAACTTCCGTGTAGCGCGGATATAGGACCAGCGCCTTGCCGTACTCCTCGACGGCCTTTTCCAGCTCACCCGCCTTGTGCAGCTCGATTCCTTGCCGCGAATGTTTTTCCGCGTCGGTCTTCGCCTGTTCGAGCGTCTTTTCGAGCCGATCGACCGCTTTGCCGCGTTTTTCCTGGTCTTCGCGCCGGCCCCAGCCCTTGTATTCATCGGGCTTCCGCGGATCGAGGCGGACGAGCGTTCTGTAGTCGGCCGCCGCTTCGGTCAACTTGTTGTCGGCGAGATGGGCCAGAGCACGATGGAAATACGCCTCGGCGAACGCCGCATCGAGCCGGACGGCCTCGTCGTAGTCGGCGATTGCCCTCTTCAGGTTCCCCTTCCAGGCGTGGACTTCGCCGCGGCGGAGGAGGGCCTCGTAATCGTCCGTGTATATCTCGATCGCCTTGTCGAGATCGGCCAACGCCTTGTCCAGCTCGCCCTTGGCGGCCAGCACGCAGCCGCGCTCGCGATATGCCTCGCCGAACTTCGGATCGACGCGCAACACCTCGTTGAAATCGGCCGCCGCCTTGTCCAAATCGCCCTTCTTCCGATAGGCGTAGCCGCGGGTGAAGCGAACGGCCGGATCGTCGGGGGCGAGCGTCACGGCCTGCTCCAGGTCGGCCAGCGCGCCGTCGTAGTCCCCTTTCATTGCCCGGGCGTTGCCGCGTTCGCACCAGGCGTCGGCGTCCCGAGGGGCCAGCTTGACGGCCCGACCGAAGTCGGCGATGGCGCGGTCCCACTCGCCCAACTCGAAGTACGCCTTGCCGCGGCTGATGTAAGCGGCTGCATCGTCAGGCGCCAACCGGACGGCAAAGTTCAAGTCGTCCAAGGCGCGGTCCATATCGCCCAAAAGCGTACGCACGAAGCCTCGATCGCGGTACGCGTCGGCGTAGCTCGGGTGCAGGCGGATGGCATCGGTGTAGTCGGCCACCGCCTTCTCGTACCGGTCCTTGTGGAAATAGGCGAAACCGCGGTTGAAGTAAGATCGGGCGCCGTCGGGCGCGAGCCGGATCGCGGTCGTCAGGTCGGCGATGGCCTTGTCCGCTTCCCCCCTCATCACCAGGGCCAACCCCCGGTCGCAATATGCCGGCGCGTACTTCGGATCGAGCTTGATCGCCCGGCTCAACCATTTGATGGCTTCGTCCACGTTGTCCTTTTCGAGGGCCGCGACTCCTTTGGCGTACGATTCGGCCGCCGGTGAGTTCTCTTCGGCGTCCTCTTGTTTATCCCTATCGGCGCCGCGGAGGATAGGCCCCAGCCGGCCCTGGGCAACGGCCCCGGAGATCAACGTCAGCACAAACGCAATTGTCCCAATCGAGACGACAACGCCGGAATGTAGAATCTTGCATTTGCTCATGTGATTACTCTCGTTCCCACGCTCTGCGTGGGAACGCATGGCTTCGACGCTCCGCGTCTCCCCTCCCGCGCTACTTACCGGCTATGCAGCCCCAGCGGACGCGGAGCGTCCTGTCAGGTGTGTTCCCACGCGGAGCGTGGGAACAAGGGTGTTAAGGGTTTTACTCGCGACATTAGTTTACCTCCGGCGGCGGGAACCACAAGCACGTTGGCAAACCGGGCAGAAAAACGTGGAGCGCTGCGCCTGAACGATCCGCTCGATCCGGGCCTCGCCGCATTGAAGGCACGGCTCGTCCTTCCTTTGGTAAACGCGGTGATAGCGTTGATATCCGCCGGGATCGTCTCGGGCAATCCGGTACGTGCCGTCGCGGAGCGTCGAGCCTTGGTGGCGGATGGCCGCCCGCAGAACGATCCTCATGGCCTCGTGCAGCCTCGACCAGTCGGCCGCGCTGAGCCGGCGGCAGGGCACGGCGGGGTGGATGCCGGCGCGGTGCAATATCTCCGAGGCGTAAAGATTCCCCACGCCGGCCAACGCGCGTTGGTCAAGCAGCGCAACTTTGATCGCCCGACGGCTGACGCCCAACCGTTCGCGCAGAGTCTCGGGCGCGACCGTCAGGGCGTCCGGTCCCAAGCGGTTTGGGCCAAATTGCTGGAGGAACTCCGCGTGCGAGAGGAGCCGGGCCACGCCCAGGCCCCGTTGGTCCCAGAAGAGAACGTTTTCGGCGTTCCCCCCTTCGAGTGAAAAGACCAGCCGCAGATGTTCTTCGTCCGGCGGATTGGCGAGCAAGACGAGTCCGGTCATTCGCGGCTCGATGACAATATAACCGCTGCCGGCGCGCCGGGTCCCCTCTCCCTTTGGGAGAGGGTCAGGGTGAGGGCTGCCGGCGCGAGCGGGTTCCAACTCCAGCACCACCCGCTTTCCGACCCGCCGGACGGCCGCGATGCGTCGGCCCGCGACGCGGCGTCGAAAATGGTCGATTCTGGGCGAGATCGGGATGGATTGGAGCCGAGACTTCGGTCGCCGCAGGTCGCGGATGCGGCAACCAACCGCCGCCGCGACGCCGCGACACATGGTTTCAACCTCGGGCAGTTCCGGCATGTCGAAAGTTGCTCTGATTAGCCTGGATTATTCGTAAGGACGTGTTTTGAAATTGAAATATCCGTATTTAGCCCCGGGTGAATACACCCGGGGTAAGCGGTTTTCCACATTCAACCCGGCCCGCCGTGTATTCACGGCGGGCTAAATGAATGATTTAAAACACGTTCTAAGGACGCCGTGCGGCAAGCGCAGTCCCACCCTGCTCGGCTACTCGGCGTTCAGCATTTCCCGCGCGCGATAGCTCGAACGCACGAACGGGCCGCTGGCCACCTGCTCGAAACCCATTCGCCGGGCCATTTCGCCGAGCCGCTCGAACTCCTCCGGCGACACGTAGCGGACCACCGGCATTTGTGCCGGCGACGGCTGGAGGTACTGGCCAAGCGTCAACATCCGGCAGCCGGCCTCCAGCAGATCGGACCACGTGTCGAGCAGTTCGTCGGTCGTTTCGCCCAGGCCGAGCATCATGCCGGTCTTTAGCGCAATTGACGGGGCGGCACGGTGGATGCGACGGAACATCTCCAGCGTCCAGCGATAGGAGGGGAACACTCCGCGTAGGTCATGCTTCAGCATAACATCGGTGGAACTATTGGCGAAAAATAGTTCTGACACCTTTTTTCCGCGCACCGTGGGAAACAATCGCGGGACGGTTTCCGTGTTGTGGTTGTAGACCTCCGGCGCGGCTTCAATCAGCCGATCGACCGCGGCCGCGTTGCCGGCGAAATCCGAGGGGAGCACTTCGATCGTCGGCGTCCCAAGTGGCCGCTGAAGCGGCCACCCCTCGGAATCCGAAACACAACCCCCGAGGCTTTGACCACTAACCACTGGCCACTGGCCACTGGCCACTGCTCCCCCTCGTATCTCCGCGATGGTCCGAGCGAAATGCTCCGCGCCGCCGTCGGGCAGGTCGTCGCGGGTAACGCAGGTGATGACGACGTGCTTCAGCCCGAGCCGGCTGACGGCCTCGGCCACCCGGCGCGGCTCGTCCACCTCTGGCGGCAGCGGCTTGCCCTTCTTCACGCCGCAAAACCGGCAGCCGCGGGTGCAGACGTCGCCCAGGATCATAAAGGTGGCCGTCTTCCGCGAGTAACATTCCATCCGGTTAGGACATTTCGCCTCTTCGCAGACGGTCTGCAAGCCGAGTTGTCCGATCAGCTTGGCAGTAAAGTGTCCGGCGCCGCCTTTCGGCACGTTCCGCTTCAGCCAGCGGGGGAGGGTTTGGGGATTGGGGGTTCGGGGCTGGGGGCTGGAGGGTGCCATTATTACGTCAATTCCACGAAGTCCGTGAAGTGCGCTGTTATGCGAAGACCTCGGCGACCGGCATGGAGAACTCCGGCAGCAGGTCGCCGGCTGTGAGCGTGTCGGCGGCGGTCAAGACGGCAATTTCCGTGCGGCTGCGATGGACGGTGACGGTGCGGTTTTCGGGATCGACGCCCCAAACCATGCGGCAACCGGCACGCAGCCATTCTTGTACCTTTGCGGCCACTTCGTTGGCGCGATCGGTCGGCGAGACGACCTCGACGGCCAGGTCCGGCGCGCCCGGAAAGAATCCCTTCACTCCGCCCGAGGGTATGCGCTCCGCGCGGACAAACGCCACGTCGGGGGCACGGACCGTGTCGGGATCGTGGGCGATTTGGAAGCCGGTCTCGGCGGTGGCCACGACGCCCGACTTGTGCTGGGCCACGTAATTTTTCAACGCGGCTACGATATTGGAGGCGAAACGTCCGTGATCGAACCCGGCGGGCGACATCATTACAAGCTCTCCTCCGATCAGTTCGCAGTGCTGTAGATTCGCCGCGAACAGTTGCTCGGCGGTCGTGATTTGGGCGATACTAGACATAACGTCATTTTAACCGATCGGCGACGTTTTGCCACCAGGCGGCTCATCCGGCGGGGATGAGAGTGGGAGCTTGAGTTTGAGGGGGGGATAGTGTAAAAGAGGGGTATGGGCTTCGGGGGAACGCGCCGTCCGTGCTGCTGCCGACGCGGAGCGTCGCCGCGAGTGGGTTCCCACGCGGAGCATGGGAACCAGGAGATATGTGTTCCGTGGGTACGCAACGTTCGTGCCCCTGGCCGACGCGGAGCGTCGGAGGCAGTGGGTTCCCACGCGGAGCATGGGAACCAGAGATCAGAAGCGAGGAGTACGCTCACGAGTAAACCGTCAAAGAAGAAAAAGGCCGCGGCGGCGGCCAATCCGAACGAGCGGGTGATTACCCACAACCGCAAGGCCCGGCACAACTACACCGTCTTCGACACGCTCGAATGCGGCATCATGCTGGTCGGCAGCGAGGTGAAGAGTCTGCGCAATGGGCGGGTCTCGTTGGAGGAGGCTTACGCGCGGGTCCGTGACGGCGACGTCTGGCTGATCGGCTGCGACATCGCCGAATACGTCGAGGCGAACCGGTTCAACCACAACCCCCGCCGCCCGCGCAAGCTGCTCCTGCACCGCCGCGAGTTGAAGCGGTTTGCCCAGCGTGCCCACGAGAAGGGCCTGACGCTGGTCCCTTTGCAGATGCACTTCAAGCGTGGCCTGGCCAAGGTCGTCCTGGGCATCTGCCGCGGAAAGCAGCGTCACGACAAGCGGGAGGTAATGAAGAATGCCCAGGCCAAGCGCGACATCCAACGGCAGATGATGCGGCGAAAATAACCCGGCAGGGTGGTGCCATGCCGGATATTTATGTGGGGTGATTTCGGTTTTTCGACTTTCCGAACCAATCTCCAAGCGGCCACGTAGTGTAGAAGTTGGATTGTATAATTAGGGAAAACCTCTCGTTCCCACGCTCTGCGTGGGAACGGGCGACGAGCGACGTCCTGCGTCGCCCCTCCGCCACCGACGCGGAGCGTGGGAACCAGAAGTAAGGCGGAGCGTGGGAACCAGAAGAACGAGTGGGTTCCCACGCGGAGCGTGGGAACCAGGAGAATCGCGAATCTGAAATCTCGAATCATTCATACCAATGCTGTTCCTGAAAGAATTAGTAAAAACCTTCACCCAGCCGGACGGCAGCGTGTTGCCGGTGTTGGATATTCCGGAGTTCCGCGTGGCAGCCGGCGAGCAGATGGTGCTGGTCGGGCGGAGCGGCTGTGGGAAGACGACCCTGCTGCACGTGATCGCCGGGATCGGCCGGCCCGACTCGGGCAAGGTGCGGATCGACGACTGGGACATAACCCTGATGCCCGAGGCCGAGTGCGACCGCTTCCGGGCGGATCGGATCGGCTACGTCTTCCAGACGTTCAATCTTCTGGCCGGCTTCACGGCGCTGGAGAACGTGCTTCTTTCGATGCGTTTTGCCCGCGGTCGGCCGGACCGGGACAGGGCCAAGTATTTGCTGGATCGGGTCGGCATGAGCCACCGCATGACGCACCGGCCGGCGCAGCTCTCGGTCGGCGAGAAGCAGCGGGTGGCCGTTGCCCGGGCGCTGGCCAATAAGCCCCAACTGCTGCTGGCCGACGAGCCGACGGCGAACGTCGATGCCGGCCACCAGCAACAGATACTCGATCTGATCCATGAAACTTGCCGGGAGGAAAACGTCGCCCTGGTCCTGGTAACGCACTCCGACGAGGTGGCCGAGCAGTTCCCGCGCGTCGATCATTTGGACGATTTCAACCGCTCGGCCGTGGGCTATGTGCAAAAGGATGAACACGATCGGTAATTGCAAAACCGCAAGCGGCAAATCCCTAATCCCTAATCCCTAATCCCTAATCCCTAATCCCCAATCCCCAATCCCTAATCCCCTTCACCATGAGTCTCTGGAAGGTTGCCTGGCGAAGTATTCAACAACGCTTTTTGGTCTCGACGCTGACGGTGGTGTCGATGGGCCTGGGCGTGGCGTTGGTGGTGGCCGTGCTGGTGGTCTACGGCGTGGTTTACCAGTCGTTCCACCGCGGCGGCGAGGGATACGACTTGATCGTCGGGGCCAAGGGCGGCCGGGAACAACTCGTTCTGAACACCGTCTTCTACCTCAGCCAGCCGGTAGGCAACATCCCCTACGATTTTTTCGAGGAGTTGACCATTGGAAAATTCGCCGCGGACGTGGAAACCGCAATCCCGGTCTGCATGGGTCACACCTACCAAGGCTTCCGTGTGGTGGGCACCGTGCCCGAGATGTTCAGCGAGTTGAAATACCGCGGCGACAAGTCTTACGAGTTTGCCCAAGGTGAAAACTTCGAGGCGGAGAACCATTTCGACGGCGTTTTGGGGGCCACGGCCGCCGCACAAACCAAGTTGCAGATCGGCGAGACGTTCCAAGCCGTCCACGGCTCGGGCATCGGCGGCCGCACCCACAAACAGACGTTCACGGTGGTCGGCATCCTCGCACCCACCGGCACGCCTGTCGACCGCGCCGTGTTCGTGAACATGTACGGTTTCCACGACATCCACCACGCGGAATCGCTGATCTCGGGCGAAGAAAGCGAACATCACGATGGGGACGATCACCACGAGCACTCCGACCAGATAAAGGAGATCACCGCCGCGTTGGTCTGCATCCGTCAGCTTCCTCCGGGGCGGACCGACGTGGTTGCCAGAGCGATCAACAACGGCCAGGCGGCGCAGGCGGTAGTCCCCGTCCGAGTGATCGCCGACCTGTTCGAGGGCGTGGTGGGAAAGCTGCAATGGATTCTGCTGGGAATGGCAGTGCTGACCACCGCCGTGGCGGGCATCGGGATCATGGTCAGCATCTACAACTCGATGAGCGACCGGCGGCATGAAATCGCCGTCATGCGCGCCCTGGGCGCCAGCCGGATAACCGTGATGCTCATAATTCTGATGGAGTCGATCCTGTTGGCCTTGATGGGCGGCGCACTGGGATTGCTGCTGGGACACGGCGCGATCTGGGCCTGCTCGTCGTTGATCGCCGAGTGGACGGGCGTGGTCGTCGGCCTGTTGCAGTTCCAGACGATCGAGTTGATACTGGTCCCCGGCCTGATCCTGCTGGCGGCGGCGGTCGGTTACTTACCCGCTCTGGCGGCATACCGCACCGACGTGTCGAAATCGCTGATAACAACGCCGTAATGAGGGGGTTGGGGACGAGGGGCGGGGGACGGGGGACGAGGGGCGGGGGATGAGGGGTGGGCGGTTCACCGCCCACTCGAACGCCGAAAAAAAACACGCAAAATGCCGCTGTTCCAGGAATCCAGTTCGATTAGCCCGACTCCGCCGTCGGCGCGTTATCGCGCGGTCGACCCGCTGGCAGTAGTCGGCGTCGTGGTGGGCGGGCTGTCAATTCTGACGGTCCTCGGTTGGTGGCTGGCGGCGATTCCGCTGGTCGGCATTGGGCTGGGCTTGCGATCGCGGCGGCGGATACTCGACGCCCCCGACGTGTTGACCGGCCTGTGGCTGGCGAAGCTGGGGATATGGCTCTCGGCGGCGTTGTGGCTGGCCGGATACGGATGGCTGACGTTCGCCGAGGTTCGCGAAGTCCCCTTCGGCTATCAACACATCAAATACGAAACGCTCCAGCCCGATCCGGCGCATCCGACCCAGCCGATACCGCAGACGGCGCTGGAAATGGATGACAAAAAGGTCTTCGTTCAAGGCTACATGCAGCCGCGTCGCCAACAGACGCACATCAAGGAGTTCATCCTTTGCCCGTCGAGCGGCAATTGCCTGTTCTGCACGCCCGATCCGAAAAGCACCGAAATGATCCGGGTGATACTAGGCGGCGACATGGAGACCAACTATACTACTCATCTGATCGGCGTGGCGGGCCGGTTTCGGGTCGACCCCGACGATCCCAGCGGGATACCATACGGCATCGAGGCGGATATTCTTCGCTAGGGGCGGTTAATCGTTCTTGCCAGCGAGTATCTTCGTCTTTTCGGTGCGCTCTGCCTTGCGATTGGCCGTCAAGACTTCCCGTTCATTGTCGATGGCACGGGCAAAATCCATTCCGATCAATTGCCAATCTGCGCGCAACGCCAAGTAGTCGGCCTGTTCCGGCGTCAGGGACTTGTTGAACTCGTTCAACGTACCGCCAAAGTCGAGTATTCGGGAAATCCCTTCGACGAATGACGGCCGGGCACACAAAAACAGGCTATCACTCATGCTCTCCTCCGCGTGTCTGACGCGAACGGCCGAAATATTGGCACTGTCCTAACAGTGTGTTGCTGGCAAAGATATTACGCAGGCAGCAAGTCCTTCCTGAAAATCCTGCGTTTTTCCTCGGGGACATTGAATTCCATCGCAGTTGCATAACCATTCCGTCGGCCTATTGTCGCTGCGCCCTCCTCGTAGGCTGCCAGAATTATCGCTGCAATGGAAACGCTTATCATTGAATCGTCGTCCACCTGGGGGGACACGGCAAGACCAGCTAGGCCGAATTTTTTTATGATTTCGGCAACACCCTTGATTTGGAATCCGATTGGGCGCTCATCTTCCGCAGAACGATAAATCGTCAGGAGATCGTCGATTCTGTCTGCGACAGCGGCCTCGTCAACCATTTTGTAGACGATACAATCGCCATAGGGATTGTACCACGGCTCGGCCAGAAAGGTTGGTTCTGTTCCGATTATGTCTGCTAGGAAGTGCGTTTCCATGTTAATCCCCTATATCGTGTTTGCCAGCCAATCGGTGCAAGCGGATCATCCTCAGCCGCGCGTTCGGCGCGACACTCGTAAACTATCATTTGCGGGTTAATGTAGACGGAAAATACCTTGTTTTTTGGGAACGGAACAATGATTTGCTCTTTAATATACCATTCGCATGGGCGACCAGTGTAACACCACCCACCTTGATTGAAAGCGCGGACGCCGTAAAAAATACGCTCTGTATTATCCAATACGAATTTCGCTGCCCTGAGGTTTTCGTAATCAACTCTCCAATACTTGTAAAGGGAGAGTGTATATCCAGCCGGAAAAACTATGTCTATCTGGGCCCCATCTGGATTCTCAGGATTGATACCGTGCCACTTGTAATCTGCTGCCAAGGTTACGCTCCCGGGAAGATTCTATCTATGGGTGACAAGTGGGCCAACGGCAGTTTACAGTATAATTGACGGATGCTAGCCCGTCCAGCAGCCCATTTGGCTGCTTACGGAATGATTACTCGAAAGCAACGCCGTTGACCTATACTCTGTTTCCAGCCCATAATGGCTAAAAGCCTATCCAAAAACCCTATTGTGGGACAGCCGCCCTCGGCTGTCATAGGCGACTCTGCACAGCCAAGGGCGGCTGTGCTACGTTTTTGGATAGGCTCTAAGCCTCCCCGGGGGGCTTAAAGCATTTTCCTTTTCCTCCAACCGCAAAGCATACACCCGTGATAACGAAAATCACCGGCCAACTTGCCGCGCTCCGCGACAACACCTTGACGCTCGGGATCGACGCCTTCGAGCACGAGGTTCTAATTCCCGAGTTCACCCGGCGGCAGTTGCAAGGGGAACTGAACCAGACGGTCAGCTTGCACACGATCGAGTACCTCGAAGGCAACCCGATGCAGGGCCGCATGACGCCGCGGCTGGTCGGATTCCTCAGCGAGGCGGAGCGGGAGTTTTTCGAGCTGTTCTGCGAGGTCGACGGAGTGGGCGTGAAAAAGGCGCTCCGCGCGATGGTCCGGCCGGTTAAGGAGGTGGCCACGGCCATCGAGGAGCAAGACGCCAAGACGCTATCGAGCCTGCCGGGGATCGGCCCGGCGATGGCCGAGCGGATCATCGCCAAGCTGCGGCGCAAGGTGCCCAAGTTCGCGCTGATGGTCGATCGACGGCAGCAGCGCGAGACGGAAGTCGAACCGGACGTGATCTCCGAAACCTTCCAGTTACTCCGCGGCCTGGGCCATTCGGAGAGCGACGCCAGGCGGCTGCTCGACGCGGCCCTCGGCTCGAAGAAAAAGTTCAAGGACGTGCAGAGTCTGATCGAGGCGATCTATCAGCAGAGCCAGAAATAGGGCGGAGGGCGGAGGGCGGAAGGCGGAGGGAGGAGGGAGGAGAGAGGAGGGCGGAGGGAGGAGGGGGGAAGGAAGTCACAGTCGCTTTTTTGCTGTCTTGATGGCGGCAATTGTCATCCGCAATAACTCGTCGGCTTCTTGACGCAACTCGGCCATTCTGGATTCGGACACGATTGCCGATTCCACAAGAAGTTCCAGCCAAAGAAGCGTTTCATCCAATTCTTGCTCGATAATGCCCAGTTTGGAAATGAGTTCCGCATCGGATCGCGCACGAGATGCCTCCCGGTAATTAGCGGCAACGCTAGTTCCGGCACGCAGGACTTGTTTTCCTAATACTTGCGCCTCAGTTGATTTCGGGAGCCGGCAATACATGCGGATAATTCGTAGCGCGAAGGCTTTTGTTCGATCGCGCAAACCATAATCTTTCACGATAATTCCTCCGCCCTCCGCCCTCCGCCCTCCGCCTTCCGCCCTCCGCCCCTCCTCACTCCGCCTCCTTGCTCAGGGTGAACCCCTTGAGGAACCAGCCGTCCTTTTCGCTGGAGATCTGCATTCCGGCCGGTCCGAGATAGCGGCGGACGACCTGGTACTCGGGCAGTTGGCTGCCGTCGATCTTCTGCGCCCGGGGCGTCCCCTTCTTTCCCTCGCCGAACAGGACGTTCAACATTCGGGCCAGCATGGTCTCGCCCTCGGGCATCTTGTTCTGGCGAATCAGCTCGTAGGTCGGGCGATACTCCTCGTCGGTCCGCGAGAAGAAGCGGAAACACTTTTCTTTCGGCTCGAACTTTTCGATCTCCGCCGTGACCAATTGATAATCGACGTCGTCCCTGAGCAAGCCCGGCTCCTTCTCCGGAGCGATCACCTTCAACAGAAAGTCGATGTGCGAGGCGACGAACAGGTGCCCCTTGCAGACGGTCACGGCGGCGTGGGGGAGCAAGGGTTTCGGTTCATCGTCCTCCCACGGATCGAACTCCTTTTTCGGCGGACGGGCAGGCGCGATGGGAGGGGGGGCTCCAAACCCAAAGTCAACCTCGGGGGCCTTGATTTCCGGCGATTCCTCCCCGACGACCTCCCAAATGACGTGTCCGTCTTTCTCGCGCCGCTTGACCGTGCAATCGTCCTTCAGCAGTTTTTCGATGGCCTTTGCCACCGCCTCGGCGTCGGTTACTTCGATGGCGAACAGCAGCCGCTCGCTGGTGGTGGTGATCGGCAACCGGTAGTCGGTCAACATGCTCACCCGCTGGCCGAGGTGCTTTATCAGGTCCTCGCGCAGATCGACTTGCGGCCCGTCGGGGTCCAGCTTGAGACTCTGCTTCGTCTCTTCCCAGACGCCCTTCGCGCCCTGACCGAACAACTCGTTAAACAACGGCCCGAAGTTGTCGAAGGCGTTGAGGATGTCGAAGTACAAGGTGGTGTACGTGGCGATGTCGCGCGGCACCCAGTCCTGGGGCGTGAATTCGCTCCGGTTGGGCAGGACCAGCATCTTCATCGACTTCTCGTACGGCTTGGGCGCGTAAACCGCCGTGCGGTGGATCAACTCATATCCCTCGGAGGAGAAGTCGGCCAATCCGCCCAGCCCTTGAATGGCCCCGACGCCCTGGTTCCGCATTACCTCGAGGATGCTCTTTCCCTTGCGGCGGCGGTTTGCGGGCGTGGCGGCGCGGGCGGCCTCGGCGTATCCCAACGGACTGAGGAACCAACGCATCTGCGGCGCGATCTCGTCGTAGTCCATCGCGCAGCGCTCCATCACTATTCGGAACGGCTTCAGATCGGCCAAGCTGTCGTCGGTATCCCCCGTCTTCCGGCCCAAAATGCCCTTTAGAACCTCCAGATCGTCGGCCACGACCAGCAGGTTGCCCGTCAGACAGTAGAACGCCTGCCGGGCCGAGGATTTTTCCGCGACGAGACCGGCGTCGGCGTCGGCTTCCTCCGTGTCGCTCTTCTCGACCGCCGCCGGCTCGTCCGCGGCCGCGTCATCGGTCAGTATTTCGCTGGTGGTTTCGGCCGAATCGTCGCCGCCGGCCGCGGGCTTGTCGTTTGCCGGTCCATCGCTAGCCGAATCGCCCGGCGCTAGACCTCTGCTTGCGTCCCCGGCCGAATCGCCCTCGGCCGAATCGCCCTCGGCCGGCGCTTTGTCTGCGCCGTCATGCAAATTGCTCTTTTCCGCCTCTTTTTCCTCCTCCGGCTCTGGCAGGTCGAACTGGATCACCACGTCCGGGCAGCCCTCGATCTTCAACTCGCTCCGCTTGGCCCCTCGTTTCAACTGGTTTTTGGTGACCTTTTCGAGCAGTTTTTGTGCCTGGGGCAGCTTTCCGGTGACGTCCATGACGATAGCCAGGGCGGCTTTTCCCGACTCTGGGGCAATCAGGCCGATCCCCACGTCCCCACCCGGCACCCCCTCCATGTCCTTCAGCGTAAGCCCCAACCGCTCGTGAACGCCCGACCATCGATCCTCGAACTGACGCCGCACGTCCTTGGTGAACGGTTCCATCACCGGATCGGCCATCAAATGGCCGAGTTGGGTCTTATTCCAGTGTTCATTCAACTTCTCGACGCTGGAGACGGCGAAAAAACCCTGCGTGGTATTGGGCAGCAGCCTCTCGCTGGGGCGGATTTCCTCGGCAAACAGCTCGCCCACGCCCGCATACAGCAACACACATCCAATCCAACAACACGCGAAGGTCCGGAAACGGGGCACAGCATGGCTCCTTGTGTTCTGATCGATAACTAAGCGCGCGGCTACACAATCTCCCTAATCGGAAAAGTCGGGCGCGAACATCAGAGTTTAGTCGGAGGGGCCAACTTTCGCTAGTGCGGCTGAGAAAACTGGTAAGATAAGACCGGCCAGTTAAGAAACAAACCGACGGAAGCCGCACCAAGGGCCGGCCATCACCCCAAACAGCCCATTCCGCCTCGTTTGTTGATTTAGAACGTGTTTTAAAATCATTTATTTAGCCCGCCGTGAATACACGGCGGGCCGGATTGATCGTGAAAAACCGCTTGCCCCGGGTGTATTCACCCGGGGCTAAATACGGATATTTCAATCTCCAAAAACACGTTTTCAGGAGTCAGGGGTAAATCATGTCCGTTTAGTCCGGATTATTCATAAGGGTGCCGTGCGGCAAGCGCAGCTTGCCCGTGGCGTGACATCGGGAAACACGGGTAAGCTGCGCTTACCCATGCCGCCCGATTCCAGGCTTTAGGAATAATCCGGGCTAAGGGCCGCCCAAATTAATCGAGATCGCGGGACCACTCGGCCTCGAACGGGACGGCGGAGGCGTCGGAGGGAGCGATCTGCTCGATGATCCAGCGATCGACGTCGGCGAGCATCTGCGGCATCAACTCGTGGCCGCACGGATATTGCCGCAACGTGACCGACAGGCCCGCCGCGTGAATCAGCCGCAGATCGGCGCAGACCTGAGCGGCGGTGTATTGTTTGCTGACGCGGCCTGTGGCGAGAAAGAGCCCCAATTGACGCGCCGCGACCAGGTTGCCGAACGGTTTGCGGTCGGTGGGAAACGCGCCGCAGAGCGAGATCACACCGGCGAAGCGGCTCGGATGGCCCAAGGCGATCCGCATCCCCATCGTGCCGCCGCGATCGAAGCCGGCCAAAAAGACCCGATCCGGGGCGACGTGGAACCTGCGGGCGGCCAACTCCACGCACTCGAACACACGCTGCTCGGCGTGTTGGATGTGGTCTTCGGTCTGCAACCATCCGAAGCATTCGTGCCGGCCGGCGTTTTCGTCGGGCAAAGCGATCCCGCGCGGCGCCGCGGCCACGTAATTCCTCATGCTCACCAGCGGCATGACCCGCTGCAACTGACGCTCGTCGCAGCCGCAACCGTGCAGCCACACGATCAGCGGGTATGCGTACTTAGGCTCATAGTGCATGGGCCCGAAAAAAGCATGGGGAAAATCGAGCACGCGGGCGGAAAACGACGCCGCTTCGACCGCCAGCGCGTCGTCATAGTTGATCGGCGAAAACGAATATGGCTCGGCGGAACAACGTGTCCGTGGCATGTCGGATGGGCCTTCCCGTGTTTATGATTAGTAGATGAGGGATAATGATGCTGCGCCGGGAGTTCCTGAACAACGGAACTCTAACGTATCGGGCCAACCCCTGTCAATCGCAGACGGCGCATGTATTGGAGAAACTTTCGCGTGTCGCCGCCGGCAGGCCCCAATTATTATTGGCGGCGTTGACAAAAAAAACCCGGCCCCCATTCAGCAGGGTTGGAGGAGGCGTCTCCAGACGCCGATGGGAGGGATGCAGAACGCCGCAATCGGCGACTGGAGTCGCCCCTACATATTTGTCGCGTCGTCCGCGCCGCCGGCGCCGGTCAGTCGATCGAGCGCGGCGGCCAACTCAATATTATGTCGATCGTCCAGGGCGTAAATGCGGCAGATACGGAAGCTGATGGCAATGCGACGAAACAACATGCGTTGATCGAGGTCGTGGATTGAACCCGTGGCGGGGTCGAGGAGGAAGTTTTGGCCCGACGCCGGGGTATGGGCGCCGGGACGGTGAACGTGCCGGGCGGTGTCCACCCGCAATGGCAAGTCCTTCAACTCGGGCGGCAGTTCCGCCCGCACCGCCGCCTCGAACGCGGCGACGTTGCTCAGCACGCTCCCTTGCTCCGCTTCGCCCGGGGCGAAAAACACCGTCCGCTCGCAGGCCATCTTCCATCGCAGCCGCCGGGCAAGGAATTCCCGCCAGCGGCCGCCCAACTCGCGCAACTCGGGATCGGAACTCTCCGGCCAGCGGGCAACCTCCATCAACAGCGACCACTCGGTCAGACGTTGGTATTGATCGAGGTGTTGCCGAGGATCGCCGGGAAACAGCCGCCGCTTGCCGTCTTGGAACAACTCTTGAAGTTCGAGGTCGATCGCCCGCACCGTGCGGTGAAAATATATCGCCCGAAAAAGCTCCGCGCGGACCGAGATGAAACGGACCAGCGCCGAGAGGCCCCGCTCGTGGATGGTCAAGCCTTTTTCCGTGAACGCGCTGTAGTGGAGCAGCCGGTCGAGGTCGAACGCCCGAGCACTGTAGCCCGACATGTAGGCGTCGCGGAGGACGAAATCCATGTTGTCGACGGTGTACAGCCCGCTGAACAGGGCGCGTAGAAACCGCAGCCATCGCGGCCCGTCGTCGGAGGCGCCTACGGGCCGCGTCATCAGGAAGACAATCTGTTCGGGGTCGAGCGTTTCGCCGTCTTCCAGCCGCGAGTTCGGATTGCGGCGGACGCGGCGGATCGGTTCGGCGAACTCGCGGCGGATGATCTCGCCGCCAAGCAGTTCGTGATTCAAGCCGTAGTCGGCCAGGAAATGCCGGTCGAAAAAGTGTCCGAACGGCCCGTGTCCCACGTCGTGCAACAGCGCGGCCATCCGCATCAACGACTCGACGTATCCGCGGCCGGGCGCCTCTGGGCAGACCTCGCGCAGGCTGTCGTAGAGTTCGGCCACGGCCCGGCTTGCCAGATGCATTGCCCCGAGCACGTGTTGGAAACGGGTATGCTCGGCCGTGGGAAAGACCCACCAGGCGGTCTGCAATTGGTGTATCTGCCGCAGCCGCTGGAGCCACGGATGGTCGATGATCTCTCGTTCGGAGACCTCCCCGTCCGGCAGCCCGGCCGGCGACGTGAAAGGGATATAGCCGTGGATCGGATCGTGGCTGAGGCTTTCGCTCTGGAAGTCGCGCATGTGGCCCTCGGGGAATATGCCGCCCTTGTCTCGATAGACGGCATCCTACTCCCAGCCGGCGTACTCTTTCAAGCCCTGGGACAGGTGCCGATATAGTTGGTAATATGTTGGGGTGGCAGTTGCACTGCCACCCCCTTGGTGAAAGGCCGACATTGTGCCACGATCTTACCGCATTGTCCGAGATGGTGGTTATGCTTACTTCGTCACGTGCTCAGTAGTCAACAAGCTGCCGCTATTGAAAAAGCCGATCTACCGTCAAATCATTCTCGACAGCTTGGCATACCTCCGAGAGCACAAGGCGACCCAACTGAACGCGTTCGTTGTCATGTCTACGCACTTGCACGCGGTTCTCTGGCCTCAGAATGGTATTGACATGTCGGATGTCTTGCGGGATTTCAAACGGCATACCTCGCGTACCATCTCTCGCGAGGCTACCAAACAGGGGCATGATTACCACTTGCAGGTCTTCGCCGCCGCGAGATCAACCTTCCGTAGCGAACGGGCCGAGTACCAAGTGTGGCAAGAAGGCTCGCACCCAGAGGCGATTTATGATGACGACTTCGCTCGGCAGAAAATCGAGTACATCCACAACAATCCCGTGAAGGCTGGACTTGTAAGCAAGGCAGAATATTGGCCGTATTCGAGCGCACGGGCGTATCTCTTGCGAGAGCCGACGTATCCGCCTACGGACATCATGGACTTGCGGTGAAGCCTGGATTACGATGTTGGGGTGGCAGTTGCACTGCCACCCCCTTAACCGAAGCAACCACTATGCCACAACCAACTGACCGCAATCATTTTATCGTCAAGCATGGTCTCGATTCGCTTGGGGCACTGCCCAGCTTCATTTGGAGAACTGGAACGGCAAGCACCGAAAGCCCCCGCCATTTCAGTCAGGTCAAGCAAGGAGACCGGTGGATTGCCTTCGCGTACACCTCCAGCGATCGAAGAGAACGGCAACTCAGTCATATCACGGGCTTCTACGAGTGCATTCAGACAAAGCGTTACGGGGACATTCCGCTTCCTGCGGAAAAATTGGACGAGATTGCTAACGGAGCGCGACAAGCTTGGATGATCGAGGGGAAAAAGTACGGTGTCCAACCCCACCGACCAGTCGGCGTTCCAGCCATCGACAACCTTCTTGGCAAGCCGCATTACAAGCAAGCAACTCTCATTCGGATTACTGCTGAAGAGTTCGAGCATATCAGAAAGGAAACACTCAGACGCGAATTCGACCCACGAAGGATACCCCTCCTACTGCACGAGCCCAACAACGAACAGGAGCTTCTGGCTGCTGTTGCCTATGGCCACAAGAAACTTGGAATCGAAAGAATCCTTCGCGTCCAGACGGCTTTTCCGGACTTGCTTGTCAACATCAAGGGATATCCCCAGGAGGTCCATCTGGAACTTGAGGTCTACAGCCAAGGGTTCTTCTCGCATGGGCATGACAAGCAGGTCTCCAACCGCAGGTTCAAGGGAGATGGGAAGGATATCGCTGTCCTCTGCTGGATTGACAATAACCGCCAGGTGAAGGATTGGGTGCATGAAGTATACGAGCTTCAGACCCTCATCCGAGAAGGAGCAAAAATCGTCTGGTAGCGGGGCGGCAGTGCAACTGCCGCCCCAACCTGATCACTACAGCGTTGCCGCCACGGCCTGTTCGTGGTCGTGGCTGTGGTGGCTGTTCTCGGCGCGGGGAGTGGCCAGCGAGAGCTGCATGGTCACGCTCCAGCGGCCGTCGCGGTCGGCCTCGACCAGCCAGTGGGGCAAGACCGCCACCGATTGATGGACCAACTCGAAACCACCCTCCGATTGGCTGACGGTCTCGACCGGATACGTCCAGAAATCGGTCGGCCGGGACATTTTCAGCCCTACGTCCAGCCCGAGCCACTCGTCGCTCAACCCCAGGCCGAAAACGTCGCGCAGGTCCAACTTCGAGCCGAGCCGGCCGAGCAGGTTGCCTTCGATGTCGTGGAAGTTCCGCCCTTCGGCCTCGGGGGGCATGCCGGAAAAGTTCATCTCGACGGCGAAATGCAACCGCCGGTCGGTCGGCAGGTTCTCCAGCAGATAGGACGCTTGCAGCGTGTTGCTGCCGGCGTCCAGCGTAAGCCCCTTGGTGATCCGCACCGGCACGCCGCAGGCATGGCCGTCGCGCAGCAGTTGCACCTGGATGCGGTCGGGGTTGCGGCGGATGCGGGCCTCGTAGACGCCGTGGACGAAATCGCCCCGCTGCGGCGCCGTACACGCGGCAATCGACTCCAACGTCGCGTCGTTGTCGTAGAACAGGTCCACCAGGCTCTTGCGCGGGTGGTCGTCGTATTGCAGCCGGCGATCGAGATCGGGCTGCTTGAACACTACCCGCTCGTGGATGCTGGCCACATGGTCGCCGTTATGATGCTCTCCGGCTTGCACTTTCTTATGATAAGCCTCGGGGCGGCGGGCCAGCGTGGCCAACAGGTTGTGCTCGACGCCGCGGACGTCTAGTTCGAGCAATTGTCCGCCGCGGCTGGGCGACAGCAGGGCGATCAGCCGCTCGTTGTTCAGGCGTACTTCCTGATGGGCGTCGAAGTTGAAGTCTTCGGCGACCGCCTCGATCCATGTTTCCGGTTTACCCGTTGCACGATCCAACAGGTTGTCGGCGGCGATGAGGTGTTTGTAGACGGCGTTGCGCAGATGGGGGAGGTAAATGCCGCCGAACGCGCCGTGCCAGTAGGCGCAGTTGCACTGGCCGCGATACAGCTCGGCCCTGGCCCTTTCGACCAACTCGCCGTCGACCGGATCTCCGGCGACGGCCGCCTCGAGCGTCTCCTGCAAGCGCCGGCTGACGGCCATCATGCGGGAGTACATTTCGTCGGCTTCCGGGTATTTCACCTTGAAGTTCCGCCAGAAACCGCCCCGGATCCGCGGCCGCAGCGACGCCCAGCGCGGATCGTCCCGCATCTGATTCTCGATCTGCTCGTATTCCGCCAGACTTTCGGCCGGCAGCGCCCATTCGGTCATCTCGCGGTAGCTGCAATCGGGCAGATAGACCTTGCCGGCCGGCGGCACGTTGTCCAGCGCCTCGGCCGGCGTGGTCACATTGATCCAATCCTGATTCTCGGCCAAGGCGTTGAAGAACCGTTCGAGCCAGCCGTCTTTGTAGACGTGCTTGTGGGTCTCCGGCCAAACGCCGAACTTCTCGCCGTCGTCGCCGAAAACAACCACCGCGTTCGGGTGTTCGTCGGCCGTCTGGGCCAAGTAGTCGATCGTTTGTTGCGGATCGCCGAACGGGATCAGGTAGCGGAGCCGCTCGCTGCCGGGGAACACCGAAAGCAGACGGCCTTCGTCCTCGGTCAGGAAGTGGCCGGTCAGTTGCGACTGCTCCACGCCGGCGCAGCGGAAATGGAAATCGTCCAGCACGGTGTACTCGATCCCCGCGTCGGCCAGATCGCGGACGAACGATTGCTCCCAGACTCGCTCCGGCACCCATAGGCCGCGGACGGTGGCCCCCAAGCGGTTTTGCAGCCATCGGGTGTAACTGCGTATCTGTCCCACGCGGTCCCGAGAGGGGACCATCGCCAGGATCGGCTCGTAATAGGCGCCGCCGAGTATCTCGATCCGCCGGCCGTCGACCAACTCCGCCAGCCGGTCGATGTACTCGGGGTGATGCGCCTCGATCCATTCCATCAGCGAGCCGCTTACGTGCAGCGAGAGCTTCAGCGACGGGAAGCGGCCGAAGACCTCCAGAAACGGGAGATAGCTCTCGTCCAACGCCCGTTGGAATACCTCGTCGAAATTGCCGACCGGTTGGTGGTTGTGCAGGGCCAGGATAAAGCGAATTGTGTTGGGCATGATTCGGTTCGTTGCAATGGATTGTGCGGGGGAGGAAGAGGGATTAGGGGTTGGGGATTTTCCTCGTTACGACGCTCCGCGTCGTAACGCACTGCCCGGACGCTCCGCGTCCGCTCGGGGCGTCGTTCGTCCCGCGTTACCCCGCGGACGCGAAGCGTCCGGGCAGTGCGTTCCCATGCGGAGCATGGGAACGAGCGAAACGAGTGGGAATAATTCCTTAATCGGCAGTCACACCCCAGCTTATCCAGTCTACCCGGTCGGAATATTTTATGTCGGCGCGGATTCAACCTCGTGAAGAAAAGCGGCGGCCTGCTCCGGCGGGACCGGATTGATGTAAAAACCGGTCCCCCACTCAAAACCGGCCGTCCTCGTCAAACTCGGCATAATCTCTATATGCCAGTGGTAATGTCCCAACTCCTGGGTGTCAAAGGGGGCCGTGTGGATGATGTAATTATAGGCCGGCTGGTCAAGCGCCGCCTCGACCTTGACAATCACCTGCCGCATAACCCCCGACAGCTCCTCGACCTCGTTCTTCTGGATGTTCTCGAAGTGGCTGGAGTGGCTCTTGGGAAGAATCCACGTCTCGAAGGGGAACCGGCTGGCGAAAGGGCAGAACGCGACGAAGCCCGGCGTGTCCAATACAATCCGTTTCTCGGTGGCCAACTCCTGCTGGATCATGTCGCAGTAGACGCAGCGGCCGCGGTAGTTGTAGAACTCCAGCGAGCCGGTCATTTCCTCCCAGACGTTGATCGGCACGACCGGGGTGACGATCAGTTGGCTGTGGGAGTGTTCCAACGAAGCGCCGGCCGCCGCGCCGACGTTCTTGAAGATCATGCCGTAGACCAGCCGGGGGTCTTTTTTCAGGTCCACCAGACGGTCGCGGTAGACCCAAAACACCTCGCGCAGCTCTTCCTCCGAGAGTTCGGAGGTGCTGATAATATGGCGGGGCGACTCGATAATCACCTCGTGCGCGCCGACGCCGCGCATCATGTCGTAGATCCCCTCGCCGCGCTTGTTCAATTGGCCTTCGATTTCCAGCGCGGGGAACTTGTTCGGCACCACCCGCACCCGCCATCCCTCGCGGTTCCGGTGCGTACCCGGTTTGCGATAGGCGATGATCTCGTTCGGGGTCTTGTCTTCGCTGCCCTCGCAGAAGGGACAGAAGCGGCCCTTCTGACGCTGCGGGGTCGAATCGAAGTCGTGCGGCCGTCTTGCTCGCGCCGCGGCGATTATCACCCAGCGGCCTACGATCGGGTCTTTGCGAAGGTCGGGCATTATTATCGGGATTAGGGATTAGGGATTGGGGATTGGGGGTTAGGGATTAGGGATTAGGGATTAGGGATTAGGGATTCATACACATACGTTGAAAGTGTTTGTTGCTACTCGGCAAGGTCAAGTTCTTTCGGAATAAAGTCCGCGAGCCATAAAGTATAACCGCTCGGTGCAACTGCCTCGAAAACAACCGGAGCATCCGAACTAATCCCTAATCCCCAATCCCTAATCCCTCTGTTTCACACTTGCCACATAATCAGTTCGTAATCGGGTGAGGGGATGGCGGTTTCGATCGCCCCTTCGTGCGGCACTCGCTCCACCGGCTGCTCGTCCTTAAGCAACTCGACGTAAAAGTGTACCGGCTGATCGGTCTTTCGGCCAAGGCTCTGGAACGGGACGGCAATTTCCAGGAGTTGGTCGGCCGCGGCGGACGGCTTCGCGCCGGGCGCCGACGAACCGTCGCGCCACAATTGCGCCTCCGGCTCCTTGCGGCCAGGATGCGAGAGGAGCAACTCGAATCCCTCGGGCTGTGTGAACACCAACCGCAGTGCGTCGAGGTCGGCGAATTGCTCGCGGACCGGACCGCCCCGGGCGTCCAACCGCAGCAGCAGCCGCTCCGGGTCGAAGCCGAAGTAGAGGTCGGAGACGCGTCCCTCGCAGCCCATGCTCATGGTCCTCCGCGAGCCGCCGCATTTGTAATGTCCGGCGTTGATCCACTCGAAGAAGCTGCGATGCCCGTCCACCTTGACCCTCAACAATCCCGTCGGTTCGGAATAAATCTGCGCGCGGCCTGCTCCCTGGCTGATGGGGCGCGTCAACTCGGTCGGCGGTTGTTCGCCCAGCGCCAGGTAGACGTTCTGCAAGTGCTTGCGGAAGAGCCGGTCGAACAGTCCGTCTTGGGCGCTCTGGTGGCTGTCGCCGAACCACCAGAACCAATCGCTCCCCTCGGCGATGTAGAGTTCCTCCCACGCCCGGGCGATCTGCTCGGCCGGTTTCGATTTCTGCGCCGTCGCGGCGGCCAGGTGTTGCCGGGTCTCGTGCAGCGAGTCCCAGGCGCGATTGCACTCGGGATGTCCGATCCAGATGCCGAAATTGTGTTGGACCCAACTGCCGGGGAAGAGGTGGCCGAGTTTGTCGGTGGCGGGGTATTGGTCCAAATAATCGCCGATCCGCACCGGTTTTATCTTCGGATGCTGCACAACGCGGCGATAAACGCCGCGGAGGAAATCGACCCCGGCGTTGGGGTAGTATTCCCAGCAGTTCTCGCCGTCGAGGATCACGCTGACCAGCGTCGGCCGATGGCCGGCGTTGCCGCCGGTGGCCTCGCCGATGGCCTCCAGCTTGCCGATAAAATCATCGACCGCTTGCTCGGGCGCGTAACGCTGGTAGTGGAAACCGATCTGGTCGCTCATGGCGTGGTCGCGGAAGACGATCTGCAACGATTGCCCCTGTTCCTCTACCCGCCAGGGGCGGTAAAGCATTTCCGGATTGCGGAGATGACCCCCCCCGTCGCGCGAGACCCAGCCGTCGGTCGAGCAGGAAAGTATCTCCTCGTCCGTGCCGATCCATTGGACGCCGGCCTCGGCGATCATGGGAATGATTCCCTGGCAGACCGAGCCTTCCGAGGGCCACATCCCCCGCGGTTTTTGTCCGAACAGTTTTTCGTGATATTCGACCGCTCGGCGGACTTGCTCCCGCGCGTCCTCGGCGTAGCCTTCCAGGTGCGTCGGCAAGGCGGCGTTGGGCATCGCCCGACGCGCCAGCCGCTTGTCCCACAGCAGCGGAAGGATGGGGTGATGGAACGGCGTGGTGGTCAACTCCACCTGACCCCGCTCCATCAGTTCCCGGTGCAACGGCACGATCTCGCGGAGCAGTTCCATCTGCCGGTCCAGCAGCCACTGCTTCTCCTTCTCCGTCCAGCCGCGCCCCTTCTCGCGGAACTCGGCCAACGCGGCGTCTTGCTCGAAGGCCAAGGGGTGGATCCACGCCAGGTTCGACCAGCATTGCAGGTCGATGATGTCCCGCTTGCTGAACCGCTTCCGCGACTTCTCGGCCGAGTCGATCGACAGCCCGCGCTTCTTGTACAACTCGTAATAGCGCGGGAAAGGACGGATCATCTGGTCCGGGTGGACCATGAAGAAGTTGTCCAGCAGGTAGTGCGAGTCTTCCTCGCTCAATCCGTCGGCCGGCAGCCGCGAGACTCGCAGGTGCGTGTCTTCCTGCCCCCGGTCGGTGTACGCCGACAACTGCTGCAACAGGCTGGGCACCAGGTTGATCGTGGCGTGCAGCTCGGGCGCCTCCTTCAACAACATCGCCATCCCCCAGTAGTCCTTGGTCCCGTGCAGGCGGACCCAAGGCATGGGATTTTCGCCGGAGATGTCGTCCGGGTAATACGGCTGATGCTGGTGCCAAAGAAAGGCCAACGCGACTTCGTGCATGGCGGTCCTTCACCTCGGGGAGGAGTAGGGTGCGTCCGCGACGCACCGATATTCTTGTTTGTGGTGCGTCAAGGACGCACCCTAGTGCGCTTGTAAGTGTATCGAATCAGCAGGGTGGGAGTCCCTGTCGAAGTTGGGTCTGAACTTTGTAACCAATAGTAACTGCGTCCTCGTGAGAGGGGGTGGAGAGCAACTGGAGGTG
>JAHIKV010000369.1 GCA_018897395.1 Planctomycetota bacterium
TCATCAGCCTCGCGTTGCCGAGCAGGACACCTGGCGCCAGCCAGAGAGAATGAGCCGGCGGGTAGCGTGATAGCCAGCCGACTTGTTCATCGCAGATGATCATGGGATGGTAAAACGCCCATGGTACAGGTGGCACGCGTCTGGCCACACACCCCTCTAGAAAATTGTGAGCTTGGAACACGTAACTGTTCTCGTCCGTCGTGAAAGGCAAATCGAAAAAGAACCAGTGACCCAGAATATACGCAGCCACCGCCACCAGCAGGGCGGTAGCAAGGCGAATGAATGTAGATGTCTTCATACCTGATATTGCACGAGAATGAGGAAAAAGATTGAAAAACCATCGGGAACCCCCTGTAGGATTGGATTTATAGAAGAACAACCAATCCAAAAGGAGGTAACCCAGATGGTTATGTATTAGGATAGTGCAGAACGGAAGCTGGAACAAGGGAATAAATTGGACGATGGCTGTGAAGTCGAGCGGTTGGTGAGGATCACCGCAGAAACCGCTTGCGGAGAATGTTCGCAACGGTTGAGTGCATTTGGCGGGCTGCTGGCGTCGGTTAAATATTTGGACCTGATCGGTCGCATCGGCCACTGGTGCCATTTCCTGTAGCGGATGCTATTCCCTGATTTTCTCTGCTTGACTCCACGCAATGATCTGATATTGTCATTTTCCTCAAAGGATGTGATCTGTTTGCAGGCCACAGGGAATGATTCGGATGGTCGGGCCGCCATCTGCATAAAACGCGTTATATGCAGAGGAGTGTCATGGCTCAACCACCTGTTCCGCAGAATTCATCCGCCGGTTGCCTCGTTCGTTTTTTCTGGATGTTCATGGGCAACATCATTGTATTCCGATAACTGATTCAAGAATGTTTTTTATGGTGCCGGGCATTCTGCCGGCTTTCTGTTTTTACCATGGACTTGAGATTTGCTGCTGTGTGCCTGATTGCCTCAAGTAATTATGTGTTTAACGAAATCCTTGATGCCATCAATGAATGCCGGTACAATTCATGCGCCCGGTACACGTGAGGGGCTGTATCCCCGGCACTATTCTGGGGATCGTTAAACGGAGTCTATCGCAATATGACATTGAGCATGGAAGCCATCCTAAACATGTTGCCCCGCATCCGGAATGAGGCCCGGAGCATGCAGGATATCGTCCTGGCCAACCTGGTGGCCATTGGCGAAGTGCCGGCGCCTTATCAGCATGAAGAAGGTCGCGTCCGCATGATGTTGGAGCGATTCAGCGAATGCGGCTTGCAAAGTTGTTCCACGGACGCAACCGGCAACGGGCTGGCTATCCTGCCAGGAAGCGAAGGCGCAGCCAATATCCTCATGTTTTCCAATGTGGATACGTTAGCTGACGAACACGCCGAGCCTTCGCTTGCTTTTCGAAAGGACGAAATCGTCGGTCCCTTTATTGGCGACAATTCCATGGCCTTGGCCGCCATGGCATCCCTGCCGATTCTCTTGGAACGACTGCAGATCCGTTTGAAAGCCAATATTATTTTCATGGGGGCGGTGCGTATGCTGGGACACGGAAACCTGTATGGGTTGAGCGGGTTTCTCAATAACAGTGGGATGCCTATTCGGTACGGTCTTTCACTGGAAGGGGTCCAGTTAGGACGGTTGAATTACGCCTGCTTGGGTCAGTTGTTGTGTGACATCACAGTGCGATTGTCAGAAGATTATAACTGGGTTCAATTCGGTGCCACTGGGGCCATCATCCCAATGAATGATATTATAAATCGCATCAATAAAATCCCCCTGCCGCGACGTCCTCTTACGACGATTGTCTTCGGCCTGATCCGGGGAGGCGTCAGTTATCGAAATATTGCCCGGGAAACCGTGCTCAGTTTTGAAGTCCGTAGTGAGTCGGCCGATCTGCTAAACCAAGTGGCCCAACAGATCGAAGACATTACGGAAGACGTGGCGGCCAATTCCGGGGTAACCGTCAAATTCGACATATTTGCGCGCCGCGCGCCGGGTGGACTCGATATTTCACATCCGTTGGTGCGGCAGACCCGCGCCATTCATACGGCACTGGGTATATCGTCCCAGATGTATCCCACGACCTTCGCACTGGCCGCCCTGGTTGAAAAAAAGACCCCGTCAATAGTTCTTGGCCTGACCACGGGGACGCGTCGCAACGATCTGCCGGAGTTGGAGGAAGCCGCCGCCATCGAGCCGATATGGACGGGTCTGGCCCAGCTGGTCGGCGTGCTGCTGACAATAGATGGAGGACTTTGCGATGGGGCTTAAACACTGGTTTGCCAAGCCCCCGCATCTCAAACCGGCCGCGTCGCGCGAGGCGGCGGACGTGGCCGTTTGGTTACAGACCAACACGTTTCATCATTCCAATTTTTCCGATTTGCGCGCCCTGGTCGCAGAAAAAGAAAAGCAGGGACTTAAAATCTCTCTCTGCATCCCCACGCTTAACGAGGAAAAAACCATCGGGAAGGAAATTACGGTCTTCAAATCGGAATTGATGAGCCGCTATCCCCTGGTTGATGAGATTGCCGTGATTGATTCAGGCTCGACCGACAAAACCTGCGAAGTGGCCCGGACCTTTGGCGCAGATGCTTACCTCGCCGCCGATATTCTGCCGGAAACCGGGGATCGTAAGGGTAAAGGGGAAAACCTTTGGAAAGCAATTTACCAACTCAAAGGAGATATTATTATCTATGTGGATGCGGATATAAAAAATATTCATGCGCGTTTCGCGTACGGGTTGCTGGCACCGCTCCTATTGAAGCCGGAAGTGAAGTATGTAAAGGCCTTTTATGATCGGCCTTTGATGATCTCAAAGGGGGTGCGCGTATCTGGAGGCGGCCGTGTGACGGAGATTCTAGTCCGCCCACTCTTCTCGCTTTTTTCCCCGAACTCACTACCATTATTCAACCGCTTTCCTGGGAATACGCGGCGCGGCGCGAGGTTCTGGAAAGCATTCCCTTCCCCATCGGATATGGTGTTGAGACCGCTCACTTGATTGATGTTTATCAGCGGTGGGGGCTGCGGGCCTTTGCTCAGACCGATTTAGACCAGCGTATTCATCGCAATCAGTCCACACAGGCACTGGGTAAAATGTCCTTCGGCATTTTACAGACCTTTATATCCAGAGCCCGGGCCTTGGGCCTGATTGGAGAGATGCCGGAACGATCGCAGGTCCTCCGCCAGTTTCAAGTGCGCGATAACGTCTATGAACAGGTTGACTCTTTGCTTCAGGAAATGGAACGTCCGCCAATGCTGGGAATCCCTGCCTATCGGCGGAAATTCAAACGTTCCTAACATGATCGCGTTGCGTATGCGTATAGCCATCGTCCATTATCACCTGCGTCCCGGCGGCGTCACCCGCGTGATTCAACATGCTGTGTCGGCCCTGCGAGGCTCGCGCTGCCAGGTCGCGGTGCTGACAGGCTATTCACCCGATGCAGAAAGTTTTATGCCGGGCGAGGTTAATATTGTACCCGGACTGGATTATCCGCAATCCGGAACTTCCGGCCAAACGTCATCGCTATTGGTCGCCACCCTGGAAGCAACAGCACAAAAAGCGCTTGGGGGCCCGCCGGATATATGGCATTTCCATAATCATACGCTGGGAAAAAACACCGCTTTGTCGCAGGCCGTCTATCAAATGGCATTGCGCGGGCAGAAACTGCTCCTCCAGATTCACGATTTCCCCGAGGACGGCCGGCCGGCCAATTACCGCAAGTTGATTGGGGATATAGGCGAAGGCAACCCTGCACTTTTGGCCTCCCGCCTTTATCCCCAGGCCCACCATGTTCATTATGCCA
>JAHIKV010000350.1 GCA_018897395.1 Planctomycetota bacterium
CGATCAGTTTTCGGACTGGGTCTATAATGAAGAAGAGGTTCTTGAATATCGCCGGCCTCGCACCGGAAAAATCTTTAAGGGAATCATCGGAGTTGAGACGAAATTGGGCGGGGGGAAAGGCGCGGTGTCTGACTATGCCGGAATTGCCGTTGAAAAAGGTTTGGATTTTATTGTATTTGTGGACGACATTGTCAAATTGACGTCGGAGAAGTTCGGGACCCTCAAGGCGGAATGCGCAAAACACAGCGCCACCAACCTTCAATTATTCGCCGGTTATAAAATGGCTGCCAATACCGGCAACCGTCTCTTTGTTTTCGGCCTGAATCCGCCCTGGCCATCGGAGGTTCTGCTGATCGGCCCCAATAAAATTTTCAATCTCCAGTATCAGGACGAAACGGGAAAATTTGACCCGGATAAAAACCCCGCCCTTAACTGGTGCAACATGGCCACACACTATTCCCAGAAATCAACCCTTGGTTATTATGATTTTTCCCATTCCACCACGGAACTGGGACAGGGCCTGGCCATGCACGACTTGAGGGTTTACAGCGTGGCGGCGCTTAGGACCTATGAAAAGGGGAAACTGATAGATGATGCTTTAGATGACTATCTGACCACCGTCCAATCAACTGCTGTCCCCACTCCGGTAACCATGATCATTGTTCGTTCACCGGATGAACTCATTTCAGCCCTTGATGCCAAACTGCCTTTGACGTATGCCCAGGCGCGATCACTGCCCTTGGTTTTTAAGGATGCGTTACGTTGGAATTGTTCGTACGAGGGGTTGAATGTATTTCCATCTGACGGTCCCATCATTCATGCCTGGCCCAAATGCATGCGGACCATGACTTTTGGCGCTGAGCCTTTTGTGACCGGCCGGTCGTTGAATATTGCCCCCCTTCATGTCACAGCCGAAGCCGGGCTTAAGGAAATTAAAATTTATGATGGGCGTGATTTGTTCAGACGGTTCCTTTTCAAAGGTGAAAAGGAATTCAATACAAATCTTCTTCTGTCCGGCGTCGTTCAACGAGGTCTTGTCCTGATTGCCGAGGATATGAACGGCGGCCAAGCCGTCAGTTTCGCGCAACGTTCTTATAAAGAGGGAGCCATGTGCCCTATTTTTTGCGCAGACCATTGCAATGACTGCGCATGGATGCTCCTGGCTCATGGCCCGTTCAAACATAAGTTGTTCCGTGTTCCGGGCGTGCCCGATGCGGGTAGCACATGGGACGGGGGACCGGGGGCATCGAAATCCATTCTTAGCGGAGAGTTCACCCGGCCAACCATCTGGAGCGATCAGGGAATCCAGAACGGGGCGCGGGATAACCAGACCCCTTACCTGGAATTCTCCGATGAAGGCGCGGTTCGTTGCCGCAGTGTGTATACCGAAACATTTCCAAAAAATATCAGGGGAAATCCCTGGCATGCATTCGGTCCGCTCATTCCCACCACTTTATTTGATTCCTGGGCCGCCTATGTTGAATATGATCAATATCTGATTGGTGTCGAACCCAATGCCTATGGAGCTCCGGGTGTATTTGAAGGCCCTGTGGCCAGTCTGTTCACCGAAGAAATCAAATACAAGAAAGACATGATTCTCCAGAGCATGCGCCTGTTTAATGGCGGCTGGCGTGTCAAAACCTTGCCTTACAGTGTTAGTTTGGTATTTGGGAAAGGATCACAAATTGAAGACGTCCTTGATGCGAGCAATCTGCCCGATAAGCCCAGGCTAAAGGAACTTCCAATGGGTTCATGGTTCGGCCTTTTCAGCAGTTGCTCCGCTAATTCCCAGCTTTTTATTAACCGCGGCAGTCCCCTTACCGTGGAACTCAATCCTGTAGGCCGTTTCGGCTGGCTCACACTCTTGGCCAACCTTAAAGACCAGCCTGTCAAAGCAGGCGAAACCTGGCACTTTGAGATATTTTCGATTTCCTGGCCATTAAATTTGAAGCCGGAATCGGGACAGGAGCTTGTACAGGTCATCAATTATCTGGATCAACCATCTGGATTAAAGCTGATCCGTGGGAAACGGGTTCAGGGCAGCGGCGGTCTGTTTGAATTAATGCCGGATAACCATGCCATTGAACTGGAGGTTCCCAAACCGGCGAGTCAGTTGAATTCGGTTCTGCCTCTGCGCATTTCCCCCTTGAACAAGCGTTGGACGGTGGGTCTTTATCAGATTGAGGGCTATCGTACTCATTATTATTCTAAAAGTGATAGTGGCTGGCGTGAGCTGGGGTTGGATTTTGAAGGCCGGGCTTATGTCCCGCTCTACCCCGCCAAATCAAACAACACCCGCGTTATGATCGGGCATCCTGTCGTGGCGGATGACGCGGGCAAAGATTTCTTTATTCAAGTAACGAAGGTGTCGGACGGGGATGAAAAGGTTGCGCCGATGTGGCATGTCTCGGTTAATAATCCCGGTGATCAGCCGGTCAAGTGCACACTGCGCCGGGCCATGGACCTGCCCGGGCTTGATTTTAATGAACAGCAGATTACCCTGCAGCCCGGCGAATATAAGGTGCTTGTTGAATCAAAACCGCCTGTCAAAGAAGTCTTGCAAAGTCAAGCCAAGTAAGGTGTAAAATGCGGCGAGCGAGAAAATTGCCTGTGGCTCGCCATCCCGCGCGGCGCGGGACAAACGCGCTTGCCACGCTTTTAGCGTGGCCATGCGTGGTATAAGAAAAGGGTGAAAAAAGGCGTTGACATACTGAATGGGAGAGCATCATATGATCGCGTTATGAAATTGACGGAAATGGATTAGAAGACGGTGCATCCAGTGAAAAACTTGTCCCGCGTTTGGCGGGATCCGGCACTGGACCAGCGGATAATGAACTCAACTCGCCTCGGCGAAGCGCTATGGCGTAGCCTGGGCCGGATAAACTCGCCTAAGGCGAGTAAAACCAAGGTGACATGAAATCCTGTCACGGATTCAGGAACAGGTTTGGTTGCGGCAATCGCGCCGCGTTATAATGAGGGGGACAGATGCATCGTCCGAGGAACGTTCAGGCCGGCGGGTTCTACCTGGAGCACGGGTTGCCCGACGAGTACTATGCATTCACCGATGGGCAATTGTCTTGTACGGTGGAGCGCCACGGCGGGATCAACACGCTCCGCTGCCTGGACGTCCTGGAAAAGGACGGAAAGCTGTATCCGGACCGCGGCGCTACCCCGGTCATTTTCAGCAAGGAAGGCGGAATCTGCGGGAAAAGACCGTTGTACGGCCCGGCCGTACAGTTCATTTCCACCAACACTTTTTCTGACGGGGCATCGGGCAGAAATCTCTTCCATGTTCCGGATCGTCTTCAGCTCTATCCGTTCGGTTTCACCAGCGAGTCGCTGCGGTTCGGACACCGGACAACCTACGATCTGGCGATCATCGGGCGGGACGTTCTTTTCGCCTTTATGAACCGGTTCCCGACCCGCGCGAACCTCGTCGTCAACATCGGCAAAAGCCATATTTTCCAGGGCGACGCCTATACGTTGAAACATCAGCTGGCGGAAGGCGGCGACAATCTGGATAATCCCCCGTTTAAGGAAAACCGCACATGGAAACAAAAATGGGGGTTTATCGGCTTCGATCCGAAATGCAACGGCTTCGTCCTGGAAGGCGCCATGAAGTTCGCTTACGGAACCAAGCCGGTGGTTGTCCTCTTCACCGCCGACTGTCCGCTGGCGTTCTCCGAAAACGAGTCGCGTTATTTCCTGGAGGCAAAATGGACGGAGCGACGGAAGATCCACCTGTGCCTGACTATGGCCGAAACACGGCAGGGGGCGGTTTCCCAGGCACGGAAGGTATTCGGCGGCTTTGAAAATATATTATCGCGCAAAATCAAAGAGAGTATTTCTTATTCCAAGAAAAGCACAACTTTGGACGCGGAAGATTACCCGGACATCCAAAAATTCAGCAAGACCGCGCCGTCTTTCCTGAAGGCCATGACGCTGGCTGAGACCCCGCGTGAAATCTGCATCCGGGCGGCGACTCATAAATACGGATTTTTCAATCTCTGGGACCAGGTCTGGCCGGCGAAGGCCTTCATGCTTATGGGCGACTGGGAGACGGCCAAGAAGCTTATCCGTTATCCCTTGTCGCTTCTGACGGCGAAGGAGAAAAAGCACGAAATCATCTATCTTGCCTTGTTTGAAATTCTGATTGCCGAGGACATTATCGCCATATCCGGCGACCGGCAGTTTGAAAAGGAAATTTACGGCGAGCTTAAGCGCCTGTTCCTGGCTTATCTGGGGCGCGCGGACCTGAAAAACGGTTTCCTAAGCGCCGGCGGCGCCTGCGGCGTTGACGATCCCAAAGAGATCGGCATTGAGGGCGAAGTCTGGCCGTGTTGTCTCAATTCATTCTGGTACGACGCCTGCCGGGCGATGGAAAATCTGGCGCTGAGAAGAGGGGATGCGGAAACCGCCGGCCGGGCGGAAAAACAATGGAAATTGATCCAAAAGAATTATCTGGATGTTTTTTATAATCCCCGGAACGGCTATTTATACTCGTCCGTTAACGCCGATTCCGGCAAGGGAATTCTAATCTATCAGCATACGGCCGCCCTCGGCATGGATTTCGCCTATGGCGAGAGCCTGCTCCATCCGCGGCTTAAGGAAATAGGGGGATTTCAGGCGTATCAACTATACCATCCGGCCGGCCGCAGCGGTGTGGCGTACTGGGATACGGCCCACGAGATGTGGAAAAACTGCATCATGTTCCAGCACCTTGCGCACGAGATGCGGACGGCAAGGGCGGCCGGCCTTGGCGATGAGATCGCCCGGATGATGAAAGTCTATCTGGGTCATTTCCACAGAAACAAGGTCGCCATTGAAACGCATAATCTGGTGGGCGCGGAAGGCGATATCACCCAGCGGAGCAACTGGCAGGCATTCGGAACGCGCGCGCTATATTCCGGAATCGTCGAGAGCCTGATCGGCATCCAATGCGACCTTGGCGGGTTCGGCTACGTTCTTTGCGATGGTTCCGGTGAAATGGCAATCTCCAATTTCAAATTCCGTAAGGGGCATTGGAACATTCAGATCAATGGTGACGGCCAGTATGTGTCTAAATTCGCCGTGGATGGACGGACGCTGCGTGGGACGATGAAGGTTCCGGCGGAGTACTTGGGCGATGGACGTTCACACACTCTGCAGATCACCCGGAGCCGGATCCCGTTCAAAAGGCCGACGCTCCTCGCCGCGCCCGGCGCTGCGATCCGCGGCGTGACCGCGGAGCCCGGGAGTCTCGCGTTTGGCGTGAGCATTGCCGCACACCCCAGCGTCAAGTTCTTTTCTCCGTTGAAACCTCGGATCGACATCAACGGACGAACCGTGGAGTGTTATTGGAACCCCGAGGCCTGCGTCGGCTGGTTCGATGCCCTCATGGAGCCGGGCATGCGTGTTCAGATAACAAGCAAGGTGATTAAAAAATTACGGAAATGAAATAAAGAGCTGAAAGAATTCCGTAACCTGACGGCTCAATAGCGGACTCCAAGATTTTGGGATAAAACTTGATTTAAATTGACCGTTTGTTACATTTTTCAATATAAATGAAGGGGTTTTGCAATTAATTCGTAACCCCTCAGCCATCTGAAAAGATTGTGCTGTCATTCCCGCGAAAGCGGGAATCCAGCATCAGCATTGAACATTTCTGGATTCCCGATCAGGTCGGGAATGACATCAGCACCTATAACTGAGGGGTTACATTAACTCATCTTTCATCAGGAGGGTTCGTGATGAAAATCAGCAGGTCGGCAGGGATTCTGGCCGTATTGCTCGTCGTCGCCACCCTGGCGCAGGCCCAGTCCACGATTGATTGGACGAACGTGGCGGGGGGGACCTTCTCCGTTGGCGGCAACTGGCAGGGCGGGGTTGCCCCGGGGGCCACCGATACGGCGCGGTTCACCAATGCCGCGAGCTACGGGGTGATCTGGAGCGGCAACGCCGCGAATTCCGACGCGCTGTTCGATGCGCCGAGTGGAACGGTGACAGCGGATGTCGGTGTGGCCAACGCATGGACGCTGACCAACACCCTGAAGCTGGGTCAGAGCAGTGGTGCCGCGGGTACGCTCCTGCTCACGAATGGAACCATGGTGGTCAGCAATGCGGCCGGAACGGCCAACGTCAAGATGGGTAATGGCGGCAGCGGGGTTTTTCAGATACAGGGACAGGGAGGCGCGCTATATGCGGACACG
>JAHIKV010000019.1 GCA_018897395.1 Planctomycetota bacterium
CACCTCCAGTTGCTCTCCACCCCCTCTCACGAGGACGCAGTTACTATTGGTTACAAAGTTCAGACCCAACTTCGACAGGGACTCCCACCCTGCTGATTCGATACACTTACAAGCGCACTAGGGTGCGTCCTTGACGCACCAACGTTCTGGTGTTCTTGCTTGTGGTGCGTCGAGGATGCACCAACGTTCTGGTGTTCTTGCTTGTGGTGCGTCGAGGACGCACCAACGTTCTGGTGTTCTTGCTTGTGGTGCGTCGAGGACGCACCCTACTGTGAATGGCATCCCAAATCAAAAATCCCAAATCCACGTCATTCCCGCCACCCAACGCAGCACCAATGTCACCAGCAGGTAAAAACCATAGTGAAACATTGCGTTTCCGAAATCGAGGTCCAACGCGGCCATCGCCGCCAGTCCGCCGGCAACGACCAGCGGCGGCAAGACCAACATCCAGTTCCACAGCTCGCCGGTAATCAGACCGCGAGAAGCCAGCAGCGCGAAGATACCCCAGAGAATCACGTATGCCGTGCCGCACACTGCCGAGCGGATGTAAAGTGGGACGCCGCGGTACGGCTCAAGTCCATCGTCGTGGAGCACTTCGTAGGCGGCGAACACCAGCGGCGGTGAGACCAGCAGCAGGCCGATGGCCGATGCCACCGCGTTATCTCGAAACAGCCCCCCCATCGCCCACGTCACCAACAACGTCACCAACACGGCGGCGACTATCAGAGCGGTCGTCACCGGTTGGAACTTGGCGTTGGTTTGGGCAATAGGTTTTGTGATGAGTTTGCCGGTTTTGGAGCGCCCGCCGCCGGCGAACTGCTCGGGGGCGTGGACCTTTACCTCTTCGGACTTTTCCGGCACACGGAGGGTGTGCTTGCAGTTCGGGCAGGGGCCGGACTTGCCGGCAAAATTATCGCTGACCTTGAAACTCTTCCGACATTCCGTGCAAACGACGATGATCGACATGCGGCGGCTCGCGGCGGGGCCTTCTTCTTAGGTTTCCACCCCCTAGTTTCGCACACGCCCTACGACTGTCAAGGATCGCCCTTTTTCTCGGCGGAGCGATTGTCTCGTCCGTTGCGGTGAGGTACGATTCAGCAGTGGATAGTGGGTAGTGGATAGTGGGTAGTGGTCAGAGTCCAAACGCCAATCCCCCCGTGTTTTTGCAGGAATTCCTTGTGTTTTTTCGAGCCGTGGGAACCATTCTCTGAAGCGGGGTTATCGGCACTTTGATCGAATCTCTTTTCGCCGACCACTATCCACTACCCACTATCCACTACCCACTACCCACTACCCACTATCCACTACCCACTATCCAGGTGTTCCCCGTGATCGAGTTCCTCTGTCCGAATGGGCACAGAATCCGTTGTCAGGCGGAGCAGGCGGGCCGGGCCGCTAAGTGCCCCCGCTGCGGGGTTAAATTCCGCGTCCCCGACGCCGCCGACCTGAACATACCCGAGGCGGGCGATTCCGACCCGAATGTCTCGCGGCCGGAGTTCACCGACTCGGGCTTTCCGGACAACAAACTCGCTTCCGTCGAGGGGAGGATTCAGAAGGAACCTCAGATCGAGTTCCTCTGTCCAAACGGCCATCGGCTGTTCGGGCCTTCCAGCCTTCAGGGCAAGCCCGGCGAGTGCCCCGAGTGCGGCTCCCGCTTCCGCATACCAACATACGACGAAGGCCCCGGCGAGGAGCAGACCCAAGAGAAGGTCGATTTCGGTCAAATCGAGGATATTGAGACTCCAAAAGCCGCCGCGACGGCGGAAATCGAGGATATTGAGACTCCAAAAGCCGCCGCGACGGCGGAAGCGGAATCGCGGCCCGCGTCTCTGTCCGCCAAAGCTCGGACTCCGCCCGAGGTAAGCGACTCGCCGCCGACCATTTCCAGCCCAGGCCCGGCGGGGCAATCCATCGCGGCTCTGTTCGCGCGGCTCTGGAACCTTCGGCCGAAAGACGCCGCCGTCGAGCTGCGGCTGCGCGACGGCGAGACGATCGTCCCGCATCAATTCCTCGAAAAGGCGTCCCGGCAAAATCGCAACGGCGTGTTCGTCGTGAAAGAGGCGGACGAAAACCTCTCGTTGGTGGTCGTGGCCTGGGACGCGGTGGCGCGGGCTACCGTCCGGGGACTAAAGGAAGTGCCGCAAGAGTGGGCCGAATAGTCGAAATAGTAAGTTTAGCCGCCGCGCCCACGGTAAAGCTTCGTCGAACCCGTCAGCGCAGGGAATTGCCCAGGAGCAGGCTTGCTCCGGCAAGGGGTGGCGATGGAAGGTGGGGTGACGGGGGCAGGAAAGCAAGCCCGGTGATCGGCAACGTTACGAGGTATCGGCGGTAG